>JBFHWR010000284.1:0-5266 GCA_041599395.1 Gemmatimonadales bacterium
GTCGTTGCCGGGGAAGTTGTCGCCGCTGCTATTCGCGCCAAGCAAGGTCTGGCTGACCCAACCATCCTTCAACAGGCTCAGCAGGCCGTTGCTGCCGGCATTGCCTTCGTACTCGAACTCTTGGCCGGGTGAGAACATGGAGATACCGGACATTCCGTAGGTCGGCGCAATGACGTTGTAGTATGCGTCTAGCATCCGAACGTCGAACCCGGCGATCCTCGTCTCGTCAAGCGAGAACGAAAACTTCTTGGTCCAGCCGCTGTTGCCGCTGCTCTTCTGCAGAGCCGACTGGGCGGCAATGAACGAGTACTCGTCCAGCGAGACGTCAACGGGTCCATCACCGTCCACCTCGACGCTCCAACCGGTCTTGGCGGCATACATGCCGGGGGCCTTGGGCGTCGCGGTCGCCGACCTGCCTGCACCGAAACCCGAAACGACCTGCTGGAGCGCGGTGCCGCCAAAGAAGTGACACCGGTTCGGCGCCTTGAACGCATTGTGCTTGGCCGTGTTCTGCTGCGACGCGTTCACCGTGCCAGTGGTCGACAGCGTGAAATACGTGTCGAAGGCCGCGACGGCGGCCGGCTGGCCAGACCAATCATACGAATACGTCTTCGTCTCCTGGATGATGAAGTCCGAAGGGCCGATCAGCTCGATCATCACCGACTGAGCCGTCTGCGACTTCTTGCCGTGGGAGGACAGGCTCATCTCGTCGCCCGTCAATGGGTCCGTCACATCCTGATTGCAGGACGCGAGCACGAGGCCCACCGACGCCAGGACGAATGTCCTCGCGAGAACGGCCAACAGGGGAACAACACTACCGTTTTGCATCAAAGGTCTCCTACGCAATGCCTTGTTTCCTTCGGTAGCCAGGCAATCTCAGGGAGACCCTCGGGCTTTGCGGACCGGCATTACGGCCGGGGTGCCTTTCTCGCGGCGCTTCCGGTGCCGGGCGTCGGAAGTGACGCCCGGTGCCGGATGCTGGCCGGGGTAAGCGCAACCGCCGTGCCACCGGCCCGTGATTTGCTAAGACGAGGTTACAGAGAGGCTTAGCCGTAGGCCCCGTGGGTGATGCGGACAGGAGACGTTACGAAACCGTAATCCGCGTAACCTTTCGTAACGTGCTCGGCACTCCAGAGTCCCGGTGACTCGCAGTCTTGTGGCGGCCGGTGCGTCGCTGCATGATGGCGGCGAAAAGCAGAGGTAACACGCATGTACCAGAGTCCGCTGCACCTCCTCGTGGTGGACGACGACCCGCTGGAAGGCCGTCTGCTCAAGGCCAATCTCGAGCGTCTCGGCAAGGTGCACGTCGATCTCTGTTCGTCCGCCAAAGAGGCGCTGGTTGCTCTGGCGCGGGCGCCCTGCGACGGGTTGGTGACCGACCTGATGATGGCCGGCACTGACGGCATCGAGCTCATCCGCCGCATCCGTGAGACCGATGCCTCGCTGCCGGCGTTCATCATTACCGCACACGCGACCCTCGCACGTGCCGTGGATGGCATTCGTGCTGGCGCGACGGACTTTCTGCCCAAGCCGGTGAACATCGACGCGCTGCTGGCGCTGATCGAGCGGGCGGTGACCGAGCGACCGGTGCGCGAGGAGGTGGCCCGACGGCTGGCGGGACGCGAGGCCATCCGGGTCGAGCAGGTCATCATTGGATCTCACCCCTTGCTCGACCAGGTTCGCGGCTTCGCCGAGCACGTGTCACGAATCCCCACCGTGCGGCTGCTGCTCACGGGCGAGTCGGGAACTGGAAAGAGCGCCCTAGCGAAGCTGGTGCATGACATCTCCGGATCGCCAGGACGTTTCGTGGAGGTGAATTGTGCCGCC
Source organism: Gemmatimonadales bacterium (assembly GCA_041599395.1). Taxonomy (GTDB): domain Bacteria; phylum Gemmatimonadota; class Gemmatimonadetes; order Gemmatimonadales; family GWC2-71-9; genus JBFHWR01. The sequence continues at coordinate 1,828 of JBFHWR010000284.1, forward strand.
ATCCCCGGCAGCCTTCTCGAGTCGGAGCTGTTCGGGCACGAGAAAGGGGCCTTCACCGACGCCGGCCAGCTCAAACGCGGGCTCATCGAGCTGGCCCATGAGGGAACACTGCTCCTCGACGAGATCGGCGCCATGCCACTCGAACTTCAGGGGAAGTTGCTGCTGTTCCTCGAGCGTCAGGAGATCCGCCGCGTGGGCGGAACACAGCCGATTCCGATCACCGTGCGCGTCATTGCCGCAACGAATGACGACCTCCGGCAGCTCGTTCGGGAACGGCGGTTCCGCCTCGACCTGCTGTACCGCCTCGACGTGGCCTCGATCAACATGCCCCCACTGCGCGAGATGCCCGCGGTGGTCCCCGAACTCGCAGCGCGGTTTGTCCGTGAGGTGGCCGCTCAACAACAGCGGCCAGAGCCTGAGATCACCGACGACTCGTTTGTCGCCCTCATGGACTATGCGTGGCCCGGAAATGCGAGGGAGCTGCGAAACGCGGTGGAGCGAGCAATGATCTTCCACGCTGGTGGAGCGCTGCGCGTCCCAGCGCCCGCCGGAACGGACGGTGGCAGTGCGGTCAATGGCAGCGGTGTGCGGGTGGAGTTCTGGCTGAGCCTGGATGAGGTCGAGCGGCGCTACCTCGACGCGACGCTGGCGCAAGCCGGGAACCGTCAGATGGAGGAGATTGCGCAAAGTCTCGGGATCTCGCGCAAGACGCTTTGGGAAAAGCGCCGCCGTTACGGGCTGTGAGCGCACCGCGCGGCCTGAACACGCTCCATACGGCCCTGGTCGCGGCCATCGTGTTGATCGACTGGCTCACACCACCTAGCGTGGTGGTCGGGATTCTGCTGTGCCTTCCAATCATGCTGGCGTCGTTGACCGAAAAGCCGCGGTCGATTTGGCTCACGTTCGCGTTTGCGACCGCCGGGTTCCTCGCGGCGGCCGTTCTCGGGCGAGCACCGATATCCCCCGCTCAGATCTGGCTTCCCAATCGAGTGTTCGTGTTCTTGACGCTGCCGGCGACCTGCGCCATCGCGCTCAGGATCCAAACGCACCGACGGCAGATCTTGCAGGCACGCGAAGACGAGGCGCGGTCGAGCGACCTCAACCGGCTGCTCAACTCGCTTCTGGCTCACGATCTCCGCTCTCCGCTGAACATGGCCGTCGAAGCAATCGACTACGCACATCATTTGCTGCCAAGTGCGGGACCCGACCCCGATCTCCTGTCTCAAGTGCGGGCGAGGCTTCACCGGAGTGTGGCGATGCTCGACGGAATCTTGTCGCTCGACAGGCCCGAAGCGTCGGCGGCAGACCGGGGTTCGACGCCACGCACGGGCAAAGAACTCGCATCCGAGCTTAGCGATGAACTGCGCGCGTTTGCGACAGAGGCACAGATGCGTTCGAAGGAGCTGGCAATCGAAATTGTGGGGGACGAGCGAGCGTACACGACGGACCTCTTAGTGGCGCGGCAGGCTGCGGCCATCCTAGTGGACAACGCTATCCGGCACGCGCAGCCGGGCACGGTGAGGATTACGGGGCAGCTGACGAAGGGCACGGTACGTCTGGCGGTGAGCGATCCGGGACCGGCCGAGCCGAGTTCAGAAACTCGGCGCGGGTCCGGGATCGGCTTGGAGCTCTGTCGCGCCTTGGTGCTACGCGCCGGGGGCACTCTCACCCGGCGGGAGATCGAGAGCCCTGGTGGCACCGTGCTGTCTCTCACCCTCCCGATCGGAGGTGCGCCTGCTCGGTGAGTTATCTGGTTATGCTGACACGTTTAGCGGCCTGACCTTTTGCGTCTGGTTGCGTCTGTTTGCGTCTGGTTACACCCAAACCTTCCCAAAAACCTTCCCTAATCTCGGCTGGCTCGACTGAAATGGCCTGAGCCTCAGAGGCCAATTGACTGCCGAATTTCACAACTCGTTACGACATCCCGCTTCCCTCTACAACCCTTCGAACCAGTTTAGGACGACCTTCAACTGTGCCTTGACATGGTGCCGGGGTCCCATCATCGGCCAACGAGTTTTGCATATTGGGCAAGCGCGCAGACGGCGAGGCTTGACGTATGGAGTGGAGAGACACTTTCTGTTGTACTCTCGAGAGTGTAGCCCCTGAATCGAATCTGCATCTTCCCAAGTGGCGAGCGCCAGCATCCATCCGGGCTCTGCGCTTCGAGGATCCATTCCAGCCAGCGCCGGTGGAGTAATGTCGCGTGGCCAGCCTTGCCGACGGAGACGACTCGCTCTACAAATAGGTCGTTGAACACGCTGTCGGTCGCCAGTTCGGCCAGCACACGATGCGCTAGTGCGCTCTCGCGAGCCGACCAGGTCTGCGGGACCCTGCAGCCGACGGACCGCGCCCACTGCATGGCCAAGATTTGATGCGTCAGCACATATCCTTCGTGTTGTTCATTCACGAAGGCTTGAAGCTCCCGGGACGGCGTTTGATTCCCGCGGCACGCGATCGACTGCCGCATCAGCGACATGAGCTCTTGCCACGGCACTGGTCCCGTGACCGGTGGGGCAGCCCCTGCTGCGTTCGGATTGACGAGCGCCGTCATTCCATCGGGTCGCGGTCGCTGTCGCAAGCGCTCCAAGACGCGTCCAAGGCGTGCGTGGTCGATGTGTTCTTGCGCACGGAGCAAGAACCACAGCTGATCGGAATACATGCTGGGCTGCAGTGCGAAGCAATCGACGGAACGCTCGATCGCCAGGTCGATACGCGTCCTCATGTTCGGCGGCTGCACCTGAGCACTCGCGCAGGCGGAGAGCACCAACGCGAGAGAGAGCCAGAACCGTGTCGGGCATCGAAGCCCGGCGCTCGTCATAGCGGCCGATGCCGGAACCCATCGCTGACACCAGGGAAAAAATCGTCGAATGTGGCTGAGGACCGAGAAGTAGGTTGGTTCGGTCATCATACCACCTCCAACAACAAACGTCGTGTGTGCCCGCAGGTGGCTCAGGAGTAAAGTCGGGGACTAAGGCTCGAGGAGCGGCGCCAGTGCAGCAGCGCCGCTAGTGATTCATCGGCGTGTGCGGGGGAACCCCGCCGACACCGAGAAGTCTGAAGCCAGAATCGCAGTCGGTCAAGAGTCGCACGGGTGCGACAGCGGCGCCTGCGGCGCTTTCAGATTGTAGATTGCAGATTTGTGATTGCAGATTGATCGATCATACCACCCTACCGCCCGTCCGCCTTCCCGCCCGGGGTGGTGCGGTGACGAGGGAATAAGGCGCCGGGCGGATTCGACCGGAATGTGTCAAGCAGCAGGCGAGAGACAACGGCAGCCGATTAACGATTAGCGAAGTGCGATTAGCGATTCATCGCCAGACCACCTTACCGCCTGTCCGCCCGACCGCCCGACGCGGCGGATTCGACTGGTTGCATCTGTTTGCGTCTGGTTACACCCAAACCTTCCCAAAACCTTCCCACGATAAATCCCCCAGCACGA
>JBFHWR010000285.1:0-5151 GCA_041599395.1 Gemmatimonadales bacterium
CCTCTCCGATCGCTACCGCATTGAGCGCCCACTCGGTGCTGGTGGGATGGCGATCGTGCATCTCGCCGAGGCTCTGAAGCACCATCGCAAGGTGGCGCTCAAGGTGCTGAAGCCGGAGTTCGCCGAGGCGTTGGGACCGCAACGATTTCTAAACGAGATCAACGTGGTCGCCCAGCTCAATCATCCCCATATCCTCGCACTGTACGATTCCGGTGAGGCGGACGGATACCTCTACTTTGTGATGCCGGTGGCGGAAGGGGAGTCGTTACGCACAACACTCGACCGGGTTGGGCAAATGCCTATCGAGGAGGCCGTTCGCTACACGCAGCAGATCGCCGCGGCGCTCGATTACGCCCACCGGCAAGGCGTGCTGCACCGGGACATCAAGCCCGAGAACATTCTGTTGCACGAGGGCGTGGCAATGGTGACGGACTTCGGCATCGCGCTGCCGATGGACGCAGCAAGCGACACACGGTTGACCGAGGTCGGCGAATCGCTGGGGACTGCCGACTACATGAGTCCTGAGCAGTCGAAGGGGGAGCGCGAGCTGGATGCGCGGAGCGACGTGTACGCGCTCGGCTGTGTGTTGTTCGAGATGCTGGCGGGTGAGCCGCCGTTCACGGGCCATAATCGGCAGTCGGTGATCGGCAAGCGCATTACCGAGCCACCGCCTCGGGTAACGACGCGGCGCGGTACGGTTCCGGAAGATCTTGCCGACATCGTGACGAAGGCGCTCGCGATGTCGCCGTCGGACCGGTACGACTCGGCGGCATCGTTTGCAGCCGCGTTGGCTCACCACGCGACTGCTGGTGCGGGTCCGCTGACGCGTCTGAATCACCCCGTCATCGCGGCGACCCTGTTCGGCGTAGCCTCACTCGCGATTGTGGGTGCCGTATACATCATCATGCTGCAACTCGGCTTGCCGGATTGGGTGCTCCGGGCGGCGATCGGGTTGCTCGTTATCGGGCTGCCGATCATTGTGACCACTGCGTTCTCCGAACGGCAGCGCGTGGCTCGGGCCGGCCGACAACATAGGTTGCTCAATTGGCGGCGCGCGTTGCAGGGCGGGGGACTCGCGTTTGCGGCCCTGACGGTTTTCACGATCGGGTTCATGGCGATGCGGTCATTGGGGATTGGGCCCGTGGGAACACTGATGGCGAAGGGAGTCTTGGAGTCGAGAGACCCGATTCTGTTGGCCGAGTTCGCGAACGAGACCCCCGATCCGACCTTGGCTGCAACCATCACGGAAGGTCTCCGCATCGATCTCTCGCAGTCGCGCGTGGTGCGACTGGTCGAACCGACTGCCGTGTCCGCTGCGCTGGAACGGATGGTGGTCGACCCAGACGCTCCATTGGACGAGGCGCTGGCGCGGCAGGTGGCGGAACGCGAAGGGGTGAAAGCAGTGCTCGCGGGCGCGGTAGCGCCCGTTGGACGGGGGTACATGTTGTCCGCACGATTGGTGTCCCCTGCTGACGGCGTGGTGTTTCACGCCGTCCGCGTCAACGCGAAAGATGATGCTCAGCTGCTTACGGCGATCGACCAACTCTCGGCCCGATTGCGTGCGCGGATCGGTGAGTCGCTCAAGGACGTGCGGGCCAGTCCCGCGTTGGACCGGGTCACAACCTCCTCTGTCGAGGCGCTACGCAAGTACACACAGGCGGTACAGCTTGGTGATCAGGCGAATGATCCCGAGAGTGCGCTACCGTTGCTGCAGGAAGCGGTGGCCCTCGACACGAACTTTGCCATGGCGTACCGCAAGCTCGGCAATATTCTGGCACAGGACCTCGGTCGGACCGCCGACGGCATCGCCGCGTTCCGCCGAGCGTTCGAATTGCGAGAGCGTCTTCCTGAACGGGAGCGGTATCTCATCGAGGCGCATTACTACGGGGTAGTCGAACCCGGCAACCTCGACAAACTTGTGGCGGCATACCGTTCCACGCTGGCGCTCGACCCAGAAGACCATGTCGCGCTCACCAATCTGGCGTCTAATCTGGCGAACCGTCGACAGTGGGCGGAGCGGGAATCCTTGGCGCTTCGGGCGGTTGACGTGAGCGGAATCTGGCAGGCGTACGCGAACGCCCTCAATTCGCAATTGCGGCTGGGGAGGTTTGCCGAATTCCAGGCAACCTTGGACCGCTTTGCCGAGGCGCATCCCGGCCATGTACGAATAATGGTCTACCAGATTGAGTTGGCCATTACCCAACGAGACTATGATCGGGCTGAAGAGCTGTTGCGTGAGCAGCTTGCCAGCGGCACGTGGGGAAACAGCAGGCATGCGCTGGGGGACCTCCTGCAACTGCGCGGCCGCTGGGCGGAAGCTGAGACGGTGTTTCGGGAATGGGCAGCGGCCGAGAATACCGCGGCCTTTTTCCCGCCGATATATCATCTCGCCGTGCTCCACGCGGAGCGTGGTGCCTCCGCAGACGCGATGCGCATGCTTGACGCCTACCCGCTGGATTCGCTCCCGCCCGTCGAACGGCCCTATCTCCAGTTTGCCGAGGTGTATGCCGCCGCCGGACGCGTGGACCGAGCAAGGGCGGTCGTGACCGACTATGAAACGCATGTCCCTGCGGCCCAGCAGCGGAACCGTATTGCTCGGCAGGCGCTGCGCCAGATCTCTGGTGAGATTGCGCTTCAGGAGAGTCGCTTTGCTGACGCCGTCACCGACTTCGAGGCAGTCAACGAACTGTCAGGAGGCTGCGGCACGTGTGGCCTCGCTAGGCTCGCGTACGCGTTGCAACAAATTGGCCAGGAAGATTCAGCACTGTCGGTGTACGAGCACATGGTATCGACGCCCATCACCTTTCTCGACGTCCGAGGTATCCGAGCGGTCGGAATCAGTTCGGTGAGGGGGTTACCCCATGCGTACCAACGGCTCGGTGCACTGTACGAAGCGCGCGGCGACACGACGAAAGCCATCGACGCGTACAACGAGTTTGTCGAACTGTGGAAGAATGCCGACCCTGAGCTACAACCGCAGGTCGAGGACGTAAGGCGTCGGATTGCGAATCTGATCGGTGAACCGCGATGACGCCTGAGGAAGAAATCACTTAGTCTAGTGTTACCGTCCGTGAGCGCCCGTTGCCGGCGTTGAGAGCAGTGGTCTCCAAGCGGTCTAGCTGGTCGGTCACGCGGCACGGGGCCTTGGACTGCTGTTCGACGAGGAGCTGAGGCGCCGAAATCCCCGCGGCTACTCTTGGGTGATCTCCCGGATCTTCACGTTCCGGAACCAGAACACGCTGCCGTGGTCCTGAATCACGATGTGGCCGGTCGCGGCGCTGCCGTAGTCGGGGGCGTCCTTCCACTTCCCGGAGTTCTTGAGATTCTCCCACTCGTCGTTCCAGCGCTCGAACTCCACGACCTTCACCGCGTTCAACCAGTGCTCCACTTGGTCGCCGTTCACGATGATCCGGCTATTATTCCACTCCCCCACCGGCTTCAGGGGCTTGTCCTCGGAGGCCATGTGCATGGCGTAGTTGGCGGCGGCCTTCTGCCACTCCTCCAACTCGCTTGAGAAGCCGACGTCGTCCACGAGCTGGTACTCGGGACCCGTCTTCCAGGCGGCGTCGTACTTCTCGTCCTCGATCACCCCGTACATGATGCCGCTGTTGCCACCCTTGGAGGCCTTCCAGTCGATGCTGATCTCGAAGTCCGTGTACTCGCCGTCCGTAACCAGGTCGGTCCGCATGTCGCTTCCGTAGTTGCCTTCGGTACCCGCCGACTTGATCGCGCAGGCCTCGATCGTCCACGACTCGAGGGTACCTCCGTTGTAGCCGTGCCATCCCGACAGGCCTTCTCCGTCGAACAGCAGCCTCCAGCCCTCGGCCTGCTCGGTTTCGGTAAGCGCATTCGCACCCGCGCAGGGATCGGCGGCGCCCTGCTCGGCCTCGGGCGGCGCACAGGCGAGGGCCGCCGCCAGCGTTCCCCACACCAGCCGACACAGGATTCTAGCGTTCATGACTCATCTCCATTTCGCGTGCTGAAGCGCCCCTCAATTGCCCCCAATCCAAGTATGTGCCGTGCGATCGGAGTCGTCCACCGGCTGCCGTGAGGGTTTCAAGTGTCCAGCTGGCGAAGTCCCGATCGGGCGGATGCCCTCGTACTGGCGTTTGATCAGAGTGAGGTAATTGAAGTGGATGCCGTGGCGTTCGGGTCAAGGGTGGCGCGGCTGTGGACGCCGAACGAGTGGGAATGCTAGGAAGAGGTTTGCAGTTCTGTTAGATCGCTTGCGTCTAGTTGTCAGCGAGATCCCGTAAAAGCCCCACGAAAGAACCCCGAGCGCTCAAGCCCGGGGCTCGTTGCAGCACCTCTGAGGACCGGCTTCACGCCTTCATCAACGGCTTGTGATCGTCACGTTGAAGACCCGAGCCGGGCTACGCCTTAAGCGTCCTCTGCCCCAAACCCTGCTAGGATGAACTGCAGTTCCTCCCGAAGGTATTCGCTGGCGCGGTCGAGTGGTCCCTCAAACTTGGATTCGTAGAGGGGTGAGCAATTGTTCTCGTCTCCGAGGAACTCACGAAGGCGGGTGGATGGGAGGACGTCACAACCCTCATGCGGTGCTACTACCAAGCTGACATGGACACGATGGCGGAGGTCGTGTGCGATGCCAAGCCTCTCCGCGAAGTCGTGCAATGAACTCGCGTCAGTTAGCACACGGATTAGCACACGGTGCCACAACGAAAAATCCCGCCACGGTAACTTGTTACCGCAGTGGGATTTACAAGTCGGGACGGCGGGGTTTGACCGGAATGCCCCGAGCGAAAAGCGAGGGGCGACGACAACATCGCGGCGGCCTGACGTAAAACGAGCGGCCCACGAGCCGCTCGTTTAAGTCGGGACGGCGGGATTTGAACCCGCGACCCCCTGAACCCCATTTAGTCTGAGCGACTTTTGCCGCGTTTGTCTGAGTTGTTGCGAGTTGTGTTACGTGTTGTGTTGGAAGCGGTTACATGCCTCGGTTGTTTGACGGCGCTCCGTTGAGTTTTGGCTGGTTTGGCTGAGTTGGCACACAACTGGCACACTAGGATCGGTGACGTGGCCGCAATCACCTGAACGTCGTGGGACTTTGAATCGTAGCGATCCGGCGTTCTTGCCATCCTACCGTTGTCGCTCGAACAGCAGATTCCGCACTCTCCCACTCGAGACCCGTAA
>JBFHWR010000286.1:0-5138 GCA_041599395.1 Gemmatimonadales bacterium
GCGAAGAGAGATCGACTGTATTGCGAAGCGACAGCAAATGCGCATCCGTTGTGGTTTCGAGATCCCCCATGGCGTTACGAGCCACCTTGCTCGCCCATTGGCCGCGAATCGCCCACACCCGTGACGGCTGGTGGTGCGCATGTAACGATATGACGTGGGTTTCGCGCCGCTGTTCTGGCGCGGCGCCCTGTTGATCCTTCTCATACCGATGCTCGTACCGCATGAGCGCGTTCCATCGATTACGATCGGTTTCACGCCAGGCGAAGCCGAGCTGACTGCGTTCGTAGATCCGGTCATCGAAGAAGACGCTTATGGCGCTGCGCCCCAGCATTGACCAGTCGCGGCTGAGCTTACGCGCGTAGCCCAGCGTCCCAAAGAACTGCTCGCCACTCCGGCTGGTACGAAACTCGGCGCGTGCCGTACCGCGCCATAGCGGATTGCGGGTATACTCAACCCCAACACCCACCGCGGTCGCATCGGTTATAGCAGCGCCTTTGATGGGGTTGATGCGTTCGAACGACGCATCGAGACGCACGCCCTCGGCAACGGACCAGCGGTTTCGCAGTCCAATTGCCGCCTGGGCCTCACGCCCGCTGATCGCGTCTCGCATTCGGTACTCTGAGAACACGAAGGCGTCCTTCAGATACTCGGCTGACAGGCCGAAGATCGTCGAGTGCTGCCGCTGATCACCGTTGAAGGCATACGGACCAGCGAGCGATGAGATGAACTCATGCTGCGCGTATGCTCTTGCATTATTCGCGATGCGATAATCGCCGCCCAGTACGGCGCGACGTTGATCCGTCTCGGACACGTCCTGCTCGTATTCCGCGAAGACCGAACCTTTGGAGCCTACGTCACCGGTGACCCGAGCGCGGAGCGCATTCGTTTGGTTGGGTGTGGCCCCGACCGTTTCCTCACTCGCTGGGGCTGCTCCTTCCTCCGCGTGGCGGAAGCCAATCTCCGCACGGAGAGCGTCTCGCAGCTCTCGCTCGAGACCTAGCTGGAAACCGTATCGGTTGCCGTCGGTCCGGCGATCCTCGGTTCGGAGCGCCTCGGTCAGGAACCGCGTCTTGTCATCGATGGCCGCCTGGCCTCTGAGACCAAGCTCGATACGACCACGTCCAATCCCGGCGGACGGATTGATAAATTCTCTGTCGGTCCACAATCCGTATGCGCGGACGGCAATCGCCTTGGACTGATGTCGGACCTCGATGCGTTGCGCGTCACCCGTCGACGCGCCGGCACTGTCGGTTCGCGCAATCTCGCCCAGGACGTAGGTCCCTGTCCCAACTTTGACGCTCCCGTTGGCGCTCAGGATCTCATGTGACCCAAGGGGCAGCTCGTCGCGCACGTACGAACCACCCAACTCGATTCGCTCCGTGGCCTTTACTTGTCCCGCCGCCCCATAGGTCCAGAACTCATCGCCTCCCGTTTCCGTTTCGTACGTGACCCGTACGAACACCGGGTTCAGGTTTGCATCGACACTCGGGATCGGACGCTTGAAAATCAGCCTTCCCGTGAACGGTTCCAGCGAGTAGTCCACATACCGGGCTAGCGTCTCAATCTGCAGTATGAGGCTAGGCTGGTTGCGATCGCGCGTGAGGACCTCAACCCGTTCGCTGTTGAGCAGGCCCTCTGGCTGCGTGAGAGCGTACGGGCCGGATACACCTTCAGCGGGAAACTCGTCGACAACCTGTGCAGACCGCCCACGTGTCACGAAGGCATCCATGACACCTTGATTACTTTCGAAATGGTGTCGGACACCATTCAAACTCCGGCTGAATGCGCCGAGCCTGCGGGTATCGTTGCGCTGCGGTGTCAGATAATCGCCGAACAACAAGTACGAACGGTCTTTGTCGATTCTCGCGTAGAAACGATTCCGGGACTGGGCGTTGAATGCCTTTTCAGAAGCGTCGCCATAGATCGGATACATCTCCTCAGGCCGGATGTCACTGAACAATCGTGCCTCTTCGTCGTCTTCGGTGTCGAGCCTCGCCGTAAACAGATAGTCGTCCTTCACCACGCCCCGTGCAAACACGGCGGCGCGACCTGCAGCACGATAGCGTCCATCGTCGCCGTCTATGCTGAGATCCCGCAGGGCGTCTTCGAACCGGTCCCGGCCGCTGAACAAACCGTTGGCTTTCCTCGACCGGAACTCCAGCCGGCTTTCCAGCACGCCTGAAATGAAGAGCCCGGGCGCGGGAATCTGAGTCGTCTCTTCAGCCGTGACAGCCGCGTTGACGGCAATGTCGATCGAATCTGCTCGCTGTTCCCCGGTCGTCACAGGCGCGGAGTCGGCAACAACCGGACGTGGTAGGCGAGAGTTCTCGGGAGTAAGCAATCGGTCAGGGAACACTGGCTGAAACGCGTTGCGATGCGTCGTTTCATCTTTGCGTGTCAACACCGTACGATTCCCGGTCCGTGAATCAGTACCGGACCCATCGATCTCGCCCCTCGAGCGACGGAGCAAGATGGTTTGGTGGACCTCACGAGAAGCCGATGCGATGGCGAAATCCGCCTGATGCAACTCGCCCCGCTTCAGATCGACAAATCGGCTCGCTCCGGCGCCCGCGTGTCGATTGCTAGTCGGTACGAGCACTGCCCCTGCCGGCAGGGTCGACTCGTCGAGCGCCACCACGTGCAACCGTGGTCGGACACCCACAAAGCTGTACTTGCCTTCCACGTCCGTCAGGACGGAGCGGCCATCCTCCAGATACACCCGCACCCCAGGGATACCAATCTCTTCGGGAGACTGCGCCGGATCTCCACCACAATCGCAATTGGCAAAGACCTTCCCGACAATGATCCCTTCATCCGTGAACACGCCGTTGCGAAGTCTGACACCGGCCGTTGCAACGTTGGAACGGGAGTTGGTGGTCGGGCTGATCGCTTGCACGCGATTCACACCGTCGCCAAGTGACGCTCCCGGGCCCACTACCGTTCGATAGGTCAACACGGCCGTCGCCTCGCCCGGTATGGTGCCGACTCCAAAGGTCATCTCCGTTCCACTACCTGTCTGAGGATCGGTGATGCGACCCCCATCCAGTCGCGCAGTCCCCGTGTGGTATCTGAAGCCCGCGGGGAGCACATCGACCACGCTCACATCGGTGACGGCTAGCGCACCCTCGTTCCGAATGCGGACCGTGTAGTCAATGAAGTCTGCGATTTCCGCGACTTCGCGTGACGCGATCTTCTCGATAAACAATGTGGCCGCAGTGTTTACAGCGACCGATTGATCGGTCGCCACGTTATTGTCGGGATTCGAGTCTTCCGCGTTGGCCAGCCACGCAGTGTTCGTCACACTCGGAACGGCATCCGGCCACACCCCAACCGTGAGCATGATGCTCGTGGACTCGCCAACTTGGAGCGAGGCCTCGTAATTACAGGTCACGACTGCAGCTAACGCCGCACACGACCAATTCGGGCCGCTTCCCGCCAAAAACGTCAGGCCGGTGGGGAGCGTATCCGTGATCGCGATTGGGGAAGCGATCACCGTCGTCCCGACATTCGATACCGTCAGCTGATAGACGCCGGGCTGCCCCACCGTGAAGTCCGCACCGTGCTGTTTGGAGAGGGCAAGGTCAGCCGCGTTTACAATCGTAACAACTCGGCTCTCCGGTGCGGAGCCGTTGTTATTCTCGTGGTTTGGATCCGGCGTGTCAGACGAAGCCGCCACCACGTTGACAAGCGTATCGGTGATGAGCGCTCTGACGTCGATCAAGTAGACAACGCTGTCACCCGCGGCGAGCCGATCGATTCGTGGCCAAGTCACCACACCCTCACTTTCGGTACCACCACCTGTCGCCGAGAGAAACAGTACCGAATTCCTTATGGAATCGGTGAGCCCAACAAAGGCCACCGATTGCGGGAGTGTATCGGTGATAACCACATTTGCCGCCACGCTCGGACCTTGGTTGCGCACGATGAGGGTGTAGGATATCGTCTCACCCACTTTGGTCGTGGCGGGACCACTCTTCGTTGTAACAACGTCTGCACTCTCACTCACCGTCGTGGTGACACGGCCTGCCGGATTCGAGCCGTCGTTGTCAGAGGCATCCGGATCAGGTGTCTCGGAAACACTAGCAGCGATGTTTGTGAACGTGCCAGACGTCGGAGCGACCGCTGACACGGTATAGGTTACCATGCTCCCACTGGCCAGCCTCGTAATCGCGGGCCAGGTCACAATCCCGTCCGACTGAACGCCGTCGTCCGACGCACCTGCGAACTCAACAACCGAGGGTAACGTGTCAATGACTAGCACCTGGGACGCCGCACTGGGGCCCTCGTTGGTAACCGTAATCGTGTAGGTCAGCGTTTCGTTCGGTGAAACCACGTCCGGCCCCGTCTTGATGACACGCACGTCAGCTTGCTCAATGACCCGAGTGGTCACGCGGCTGGCCGGTCCCGTGCCGTCATTGTTCGTCGGATTTGGATCTGCCGTCGCGGCCGCGCTCGCCGCGATGTTCACGAGCTGCCCGGCCGCTGGTGCCAACACCTCAATCGTGTAGACCACACTGGCTCCGTCACCGAGCGTCCCAACTTGCCATGTCACCACCCCGTCCGCATGCTTCCCATTCGTCGATGCCCTAACAAATGTCACCCCGTTTGGCAACGTGTCGGTCACTACCACATCCTGCGCGTAATCGGGCCCCAGATTCGTGGCCGTGATCGTGTACGTGATCGCTCCACCCGCCGCGACCGTCGCCGGCCCGTTTTTCATCACCGCCACATCCGCCGCCTGCTGCGGGTCGATCACCTCGGTCGTCACCCGCGTCTCCACCCCGCTGCCGTCGTTGTTCGTGGGATCCGGGTCCGCCGTCGCCGCCGTGCTGGCGGCAAGGTTGGTGAGCGTCCCGCCCATGGTCGGCGCCGTCACCTCCACCGTGTAGCTCTGCGTTGCACCGGCGGCCAGCGTCCCCACGGCCCACGTCACCACCCCATCCACATACGTGCCATTCGCCGACGCACCCACATACGTCACCCCGTTCGGCAACGTGTCGGTCACCACCACATCCTGCGCGTAATCCGGCCCCAGATTCGTGGCCGTGATCGTGTACGTGATCGCTCCACCCGCCGCGACCGTCGCCGGCCCGTCTTTCGTCACCGCCACATCCGCCGCGGGCGGCGGGTCGATCACC
>JBFHWR010000287.1:0-5127 GCA_041599395.1 Gemmatimonadales bacterium
CTTGCGCACGGCCGTGAGCACCGGCATCACACGATCAAGCTCTTCCGCTTCTGTGATTGGCGCACTGCCAGGCCGGGTACTCTCGCCGCCGATATCGAGGATGTGAGCACCCTCTTCGGCAAAACGGATACCCTGCTCTACGGCCCTTCGCAGGCGATCCCACACGTGAACCGCAAGCCGGAGGAAGTTGGCGCGTTCCTCGGGTCGGTCGCGGAGCCAGTCCCATCCGGCGCGCCCGCCCTTACGAAGGTTGCATCCCCGGCAAGCTGTCACGAGATTGCCGAGAGAATGGTCGCCCTGTTTTGTCTGCGGTTCCACGTGGTCGATCGTGAGTTCGTCCGCATCGAAAACCAGACCGCAGTACACGCAGCGGTGGTTGTCGCGTCGAAAGACAGTGTTCCGTCGCCGGCGTTTTGCGGTTGCCACGCTGCGCACCTTTGACTAGAGCGGAGATTCCATGAGCCCGCGTCCACGAGAGCGCATTCTCACGAATCTGGAAGCCATCTACCGTGAAGCCTACGCGCGGGCAAAAGAGGCCGGTGACGAGCAGCGTAAAATGGACCTCGATGCATCATTCCAGCGGGAACAGTTGATCCTCGAGGTGCTCTTGGACGTGCGTGACGCATTGGCGTCATTGACTGAGACATCCATGTCGGAAGCCGCACTCAAGAAGCTGGCAAGCTTACGCAATCTCGGGAAGCTCACAAAACCGTGAGGTTTCTGGCCACGGTACCAAACTGAACTATCTTTCGGATCATGTCTACACAAGCCGAATCGCAGCTCAAACCGCGGCCGCGCCGTCCGGCGGCGCGCCTGACCAAAGACGAACTGCTCGACGTCTACCGCCTGATGCTCTTGTCGAGGCGGCTCGATGATAAAGAGATCCAGCTCAAGAGACAAAACAAGATTTTTTTCCAGATCTCGGGCGCCGGACACGAGGCCGTTGTTGTTGCCGCTGGGAAAGTGCTGACGGCGGGGTACGATTGGTTCTTCCCGTATTATCGGGACCGCGGGTTGTGTCTCGCGCTGGGGATGACGCCTTCGGAGATGTTGTTGTCGGCGGTAGCCGCAAGCGACGATCCCAATTCCGGCGGCCGCCAGATGCCGTCGCATTGGGGGCACAAGGACCTCAACATCGTCAGCCAGTCGAGCCCGACCGGGACGCAGTTCTTGAACGCGGTGGGGTGCGCGGAAGCGTGGCTACGCTACCAATCCAGCGACGAAATTCCCGGCCGGGACGAGCTCATCCGGTCCGATGAAGTCACGTATTGCTCGGCGGGGGATGGCACGACGAGCGAGGGCGAGTTTTGGGAAGCAATGAATACGGCCAGCAATCTCAAGCTGCCGGTTCTGTTTTTGATAGAAGACAATGAATATGCCATCTCGGTCCCGATCGAGGTACAGACGGCCGGCGGGTCTGTGTCACACTTGGTCTCGCAATTCCCCGACCTTCATGTCGAACGGGTTGACGGCTGCGATCCGATCGCATCGTACGAGGCCTTGGCCAGGGCGGCCGCGCACTGCCGGGCTCGCAAGGGTCCCGCGCTCGTGCACGCCAAGGTAACGCGTCCGTACTCTCATTCGCTTTCCGATGACGAGGTGCAGTACAAGCCCGCAGACGAGCGAGAGGACGAAGCGCGACGCGATCCTGTCACGACGTTTCCCGCTCGCCTCATCGACGAGGGGGTGGCCACCCCGCAAGACATCGAGCAGATCAAGGAACGCGTCGAAGAAGATGTCGAATTAGCGGCGGACGTTGCGCTCGCCGCGCTCCAACCGGAGCCCGACAGCGTCTACCACCACGTTTTCTCCAGCATCACGGATCCGTGTGCGGAACAATTCGACACGGAGGATGATCCGCAGTTCAGCGGCGACCCAACCACCATGGTTGATTTGCTGAATGCCTGCATGCGCGACGAGATGGAGCGGGACCCGCGGATCGTGATGTTCGGCGAGGATGTCGCCGACATCTCGCGCGAACAGCACCTGAAAGACGTAAAGGGCAAGGGGGGAGTGTTCAAAGTCACCTGGGGGCTGCAGAAGCGATTTGGGTCCAATCGTGTCTACAACTCTCCGTTAGCCGAGGCCAACATTGTCGGCCGCGCGATCGGCCTGGCGATCCGAGGCATCAAGCCGGTCGTCGAGATCCAGTTTTTCGATTACATCTGGCCCGCATACCACCAAATCCGAAACGAGCTCGCGACGATGCGGTGGCGGAGTAACGGCGCCTTTGCCGCACCCGTGGTCGTGCGGGTGACTTATGGGGGCTATCTGAAAGGTGGAGCCCTTTATCATTCCCAGACCGGTGCATCCGTGTACACGAGTATTCCGGGACTCCGGGTGGTGTGCCCGGCAACCGCGCTCGACGCCAACGGTCTGCTGCGCACCGCGATTCGGTGTGACGACCCGGTGATCTTCTTGGAGCACAAACATCTCTATCGCCAGACCTATAACAAGGCGCCGTACCCCGGACCGAACTTCATGATTCCGTTTGGGAAGGCAAAAGTGGTTCGCGACGGAACGGACCTGACGGTCGTGACGTATGGAGCGGTGGTACAGCGTACCGTCCAGGCAGCGAAGCAAGTCGCCGAAGAGCATGGGATCGACGTGGAAATCGTCGATATCCGATCGCTCAATCCGGTTGATTGGGAAACGATCTATGCGTCGGTCAGGAAGACCAGTAAAGTCGTGGTTGCCTACGAAGACTCGTTATCCTGGGGGTACGGCGGCGAGATCGCAGCGCGGATTGCCGATGAGTGTTTCCCGTGGCTCGACGCGCCGGTCCGGCGGGTTGCGTCTACCGATACGTTCGTGGCGTACAGTCCGGTGTTGGAGGACGTGATCCTGCCGCAGACGGCCGATCTCGTTCAGGCGATGTCCGACATGTCTGCGTATTAGACAGGCTGAACCACGCGCGCGAACATCAGCTGCGGCCTAACGCCTCTCGAATCTCACCTGCCGCGTCAATGGCGGCCTCCACGTCGATGCGCAGCGCACTGGCTTGCTGCGTTGCGGAGGTCAAGTCTGAAAGAACGGCAGAGACGCCCGCCGACTTAAGCCGCAACATGTCAAATCGGATGTTCTGGACGGCGAGCACGCACGAGTGAAGCTGATTCTCGACGCCGCGCCGCCGTTTTTCGAGTTCCCCGACCGAGCTGAGTTGCCGCTCGAGCAGTTCGATCCGGCGTGCGGTCTCCGGGTCGTCATGCTCGCGCAGCGACTCGATCTGTCGCTCGATCTCATCCGTCGCCACGTCTGCGACGCCGCCGTCCATTTGATGGAGCGTTCGCGCCAGCTCCTCGGCGCGTCCCATGAGGCCGGCGACCGTCTCGAGTACCTCCGGTAACATTGCCTGATCGGCTTCGGGTAGGCGCTTCACCACCTGCGCAATCGCGCTCTGGTCCTTTCGCATCTGGTCGATCGACGAGGCGTGCCGTCCGAAATCGGAGGGGTCGTTCACCGGGTTGGCACGCGGGAGCGCCGGCGCCTGCTGCGGGTTCTTGATTGCCGGGACGGCGTCGCGCGCCGCCGGAGGGCTGAGGACATCCCGCATACTGTACCCGGTGGCCCACAGCTTGCCGTACTGGGATGCGATTCCGATGCCCCAACCGATAGCCGGAAAAAGGAACCAGGGCGACTCGATGCCGGTGACCACGTTGAGCAGCAGCAGCCCGCCGTTCACCGAGACATAGGAGGCGAAATTCGAGCGGAATTTTCGGACCAGGTCGGGCTCGGACTGACCGGGTTGTTCGGCCGCCTTGCCCGGTCGAACCGGCGGGGTTGCGCGCGAACGGGCTGGCTGGGGCCGGGCGCGGGTGCCCGCCCCACCCGCCCGGCGCTGGCTCGGACGGCGCGACAAAGCCGACTGCGGACGATATGGTCCTGAGGTGCGGCTTTCGAGCGCCCGGCGCATAGCGTCCGCAGTGGGCCACCGATCGGTCGGGTCTTTGTCGAGGCACCGCATCACGGTCGCAGCCAGTTCCTCCGGGATTTCGTTTCGCATCTGGAGGAGGTCCGGCGCCGGTTCCGTGATTTGCTTCATCAGCACGCCGGGAACCGTCGGCGCCTTGAAGGGCGGGCGCCCGGCGAGCATCTCGAACCCGACGATGCCAAGCGAGTAGATGTCGCTGCGCGCATCGATCTCGCTTTCACCCGCCGCCTGTTCGGGACTCATGTACGTCGGTGTCCCCAGCGCGACTCCGGTCCCCGTGAGCGACCCGCCCCCTGCGTCCGAGAGCGCTTTGGCAATTCCAAAGTCCGTCACCATGACGCGTCGGCGCGTGCCATCCAGCAAGATGTTGTCCGGTTTGATGTCGCGATGGACGATGCCCATGGCATGCGCGAGCCCGAGCGCGTCGGCGGTCTCCTTCAAGATGCGGCGGCACTCTTCAACCGGGAGCCGACCCCGGCGCCGCAGGCGAGCCGCCAAGGACTCGCCATCGACAAATCCCATCACGAAGTACACGAGATTTGCCTCGTCACCGACCGTGTGAATTGGCACGATGTGCGGATGGGAAAGCCGCGCGGCCGTCTGTGCCTCGCGTATGAACCGCTTCTTGATTTCCTGTCGGAAGGCCAGCTCTGGCGGGAGCAACTTGATGGCGACCCGCCGCTTCAGTTTGAGGTCGCGCGCACTGTACACGACTCCCATGCCGCCCCGCCCGATTTCGCCTTCAATCGTGTACGAGCCGGCGAGCACGTCTGCAAGCCGTCTCGCTAGCGGGCCTAATTGATCTTCTTCCATAGCATACGGCCAAAACCGAGGGTAGATTAACTTGGCCCGCTGGTACCTGGCAACCTAAAGGGCTAACAGCTACTTAAGAGTGCTATGCGTAGTTTGACTGATGATTCCGGACGCCGCTGGTTCGCCGAGCGCGTCGGTCGTACTTCGGGCATGATCTCCACCGGGCGCGGCAAAGGAAAAGTGGAGTTCCCGGAGCCGGCCGATATCATCCGCTTCAGTTGTGAGTCGGATCAAAAGGAAGAGGCCCGCGAGGTCACGACCCGAGCCGGACTCCTCGAGCAGCTTACGGAAGCCGAACTCCAAGCCCTGCTGAACGTCGCTCCGAAGGCGCTCTAGCCCGGCCCCTGCCATATTGACAGATCAGGCTCCCAAATAGAGCGATC
>JBFHWR010000288.1:0-5119 GCA_041599395.1 Gemmatimonadales bacterium
GGTTTGGAACCGACGGCACTTCAAACGGAATGAGCTGATCCCGTACGTCCGAGTAGTACGCCGCAACGCTGTAACGGAAAGTGGTCTCGACCTGTCCGCGGACACCGAATTCGTAGTTTGTGGCGCGCTGCGGCTCGAGATCCAGATTGAATCCGCCTCCTCCGTCCGGGCGGTTCACCAACTCCGTGGTGGTCGGTGTCTCGAACGAGGTTCCAACGCTCGCGTATGGCCGAAATCCCGGGTGAACCTCGTACGTGAGACCGGCAGTCGCCGACCAGGCAGACATCACACGCTCTCCGGAATCGTCGCTGCCGTCGCTCAGCAACAGGTCGTCGGCCCGGAATCGGACTCGATCGTACCGAGCGCCAATCGTCACGATCGCCCGGGGAGAAAGTGAGACCACCGCCTGCGCAAATGGTCCCAGCTCGAACACGCGTTCGAGCTGTTCCAGCGTTCGCTCCGAACGATCGGAACTGAAGTTGAGCCGATCGTCGCGCTGCCACTGTGCATCGACGCCGGCGGTGAGGCTGTGCGTTGTCGTTCCAGCCACCACGGGTAGGGATGCCGTGGCGCGTACGCCGTATGCTTTGCGGTCCAACTGGATGTAGGCGAAAGCCAGGGGGTTCTCGAGATCCCGGGTCAGGCCAAACAACGTCGCGTTGGCGACGCCGCCGTTGGCGAAACGCCGCTCGATGGAAAGAGCGCCCTGTGCCTGCGTCACGGCTTTCCCGGCGTTGGCGTTCACGTTGCGAGCATCGGCAGCGGAGCGATCAGTTCTGAGCTGCATAGTGTCCAGCGCGCCAGGGTTATCCAATGTCGGAGAGTCTGCCACCTGCGTGGTGAAACGCAGCGTAGTCCATTCCCCGATGGGCTGCACGACTGATGCTTGCACACGGCGCTGATCTGCGCGGCTGTGATCGCGATATCCATCGGCCGTGGTTCGAGATGCGGAAACGGAGAGACTTCCACGGGCGCCGAGCGGTGCTCCGGCGCTCGCGACCCACTTGAAGAAGTCGTACGATCCCACGGTCAGCCGGCCGACGGGCCGGAACGCGGCGGGGCGCCTGTCATCGGTCCATATGCTCACCACGCCACCCGACGCGTTTCCGTACAAGCTCGACGATGATCCGCGAAGCACTTCGATTCGGCTCACCGAGGCCAACTCGATATTGGTGAGCTGGCCCTGGCCGTCCGGGAGGGTTTGCGGGACTCCGTCGAGCATCACCTTCACGCCGCGAACCCCAAAGGCCGAGCGCGCCCCAAAGCCGCGAATGGAGAGTCGCTGATCGAGGGACTGGTTGTAGCGGTTTGCAACGACGACGCCCGGCACCGACACGAGTGCCTCGTCGAGGCCCGCGGTGACGCGGCCCCGCTGGATTTCATTCCGATCGGTCAGGGAAACGGCATAGGGAAGCCGAACGAGTCGCTGGCCGGTCCGGGCGGCCACCACACTGATGGAATCCAGGAGGACGACCGAATCCGCTGGTACCGAGTCACGGCTCGTCTGTGCGTACGCTTCAAGGGGGAGGACGAACACTGCTAGCAGCAGGCAGCGTTTACCGTTCAACTTCCAACGTGCAGCCGGCCCGGCATCCAACATCTTGCGTCCCGCGTCCCGCGTCCCGCGTCCGAACTTCGAGATCAACGATCCCACGTCCACCACGTCCAACGAAGCTACAGCTCGCGGATAGCCTCGATGGGGTCGAGTTTGGCGGCACGGCTCGCGGGATACCATCCAAACAAAATACCCACAAACAGCGCAAACACGATTGCCATGAAGGCTCCGGGCACGTACACCGGAATCACGAAGTCCTTGCCGAATCCTTGGGCGATTGATTCGGTAACGAAGATCAGGCCGGTTCCGCCGCCGACACCGACCGCCGCCCCGAGGAGCGCCAGCGTCATCGACTCGGCCAAAAACAGGCGCCGGATGTGGCGGTCGTCTGCCCCAAGCGCCATCCTGATCCCAATCTCCCGCACGCGTTCCCGTACGGAGATGAGCAAGACGCTGAACAAGCCGATGCCGCCGACAATCATTGTGACGCCCGCGATGGTGAAGAGCACCACGTTCCAGCCGCCGAGGATGGTGTCCGCCATTGCGAGGTCTTCGATCACGTCGGCCCCCTCGTTATCGACCTCGAAATCGTTCGCACCCAAATGGAGCTGGCGCAACAGTACTCGGCCCGACTCCATCACGGTGGGATAATCCTGATCGTTCGCTACGCGAAACAAGATGTTGTCGACTCGGCCCTGCCCGTTGTGATAGAGCGTGACGTAGCTGAATGGGATGTAGACCCGCCTGGCGAGAAACGAAAAATCTGCCGGGACCAACTCCAGCTCCACCGGTGCCACCACGCCGATCACTCTAAATCGGATCCCCCGGATGGAGATGGTCCGGCCAATAGGGTCGGCGGACGCAAAGAATGGCTCCACCAGCTCTTCCCCGAGCACTGCCACGCGTGAGGCGTTGATGATGTCGAGCGGAACGAACTCGCGCCCGCGCACAACCGGCCAGTGTCGGAATTTCAAATACCCGGCGTCGATCCCGTCCACCGGCACCACACGTTGATCCCGCGTGGTCGACACCAAGTGCTCCCCAGTGAAGTTGCGCGCATAGCTCTGCTCCACCCCGCGGAGCCGGCGCAGCACCTGGATGTCCGACATGCGAAGACCGGTGTGGCGCAGGTCGGCCGCGCGCTGCGCGTCCGAGCGCGGACCGCGGTCGTACAACTCGAACGTGCGCGGCATGCCCATGCGAGACAGCTCGTCGTACGCCATGGCCTTGATGCCGGCTGCAAACGATGTCATCGACACCACAGACGCCGCGCCGAACACGATGCCAAACAGCGTCAGCAGCGACCGGAGTGGGTGCACCAGGATTTCCCGGACGGCATCCCGCGCAAGCTCTCCGGAACCGCTAATGGCTCCCCACAAGCGGGTCCTAGCCATACCGCAGAGCGTCCACAGGAGACAGCGTTGCGGCTCTAAAAGCCGGATACAGGCCTGCCAGAAACCCGACGCTCAATGACGTGGCGAGCGCGACGCCGGCGATGAACCCTGTAACGGCGGCCGGCATGCCCATGAAGTGCGCCACCGTTCCCGTGAGCGCCGATCCGAGCCCCAACCCGAGGACGCCACCCAGTGCCGCGACCACAACCACCTGTGCCACGACCTGGGCAAAGATCTGGGCACCTGATGCGCCCAATGCCATGCGAGTGCCGAATTCGCGCACCCGTTCCACGACGGAGGCGAGCAGGATGTTGGCGATCACGATTCCGCCGGCAAACAGCGACACGACTCCAACAACGAGGAAGATGAAGTTGAACAGCAGGAAGAATTGCGCGTCTTCGTCGCTTCCCGCGCCGGAAGGGGTAATGTCAAAGTCCTCGACGCCGTGGAGCATATGGAGCATCGCGCTCACCTGACTTTCCGCCGCGCGCGCACCGGTTGGTGACGTGGCCTTGAGTGTCAGGAACGTGAGGCGCTCGTCGTCGCCGGTGTACTGCGTAAAGGCCGTGGTGATCGGGATGTAGGCGCGTTCGTTGCGATATTCGAGCGCGTTGCCGCTCCAGACGGCAAAGTAGAATTCTTCGCGTTCCAGCACGCCAACAACTCGGTAGTTCTTTCCTGCGAGTGTCACCAGTTGACCCAGGGCACGCTCCGGTCTCCCGGCAAACAACGAGTCGGCATATTTCCAACCCAACACCATCACGCGCGACTGTCGCCGTACATCGAGGTCGCTGAGGTATCGTCCCACCATGGGGCGAATGTCGTTGATGACCGCGTAGTCCGGCGTTGTGCCGATCACGGGACCCGTGAAGTTGACATCGCCGACTCGATAGGGGAGTTGATCGAACCATCCGGGCGCAACCGCCGAGAGTGTGGTTGCACGGTCTTTGAGGTAAGCCGCGTCGCCATACGTCAGGCGATCCGACGCCAACTCACGCGCCGTCGGCTGCTGCGACTGCTCGCGGTCTCGCACGATGACCGTGCCGAACCCACCGACCTGTGCGATGTAATCCTGCGTCTGCTTGGTCTGCCCGCCGAACAGGGCAAGCACGGTGACGATGCTCGCGGTACCGAGAATGAGGCCAAGCAACGACAACAGGGTTTGTCCCAGATGTCGCCGGGCCTCGTCGAGGCCCACCATGAGGGATTCAAAGAGATTCACGCCGCGATCCGGCCGTCCGCAATGTGGATCGCGCGATCGGCTTCCTGCGCAACGTTGGGATCGTGGGTTACGAGCACGATCGTGTTGCCGCCGGCATGTACTTCGCGAAATGTTTTCAGGACTTCGGCGCCGGCCTTGGAGTCCAGGTTCCCAGTCGGTTCGTCTACCAACAGAATTGCCGGCTCGCCGACCAATGCCCGAGCGATTGCCACCCTTTGGCGTTCACCGCCCGACAGTTGATCCGGTCGGTGTTTGAAGCGCTCTTCCAGGCCGAACCGCTCCAACAGGGCGCGTGCTCGCTTGCGCCGCTCTCGACGGGAATACCCGCCGCGGTATTGGAGCGTCAGCATCACGTTCTCTTCGACCGTCAATCGCGGCATCAAGTTGAATGTCTGAAAAACGAATCCAACCTTTTCGTTTCTGACGCGTGCGAGCGCTCGGCCACGCAGCGTCGAGACGTCCGTGCCGTCCAGCCGGTATGCGCCCGATGTGGCGGAATCCAAGCAGCCGAGGATGTGCATCAGCGTACTCTTGCCCGACCCCGACGGCCCCATGATCGCGACGTACTCCCCGGCATCCACTTGGACGTCCACACCACGGAGCGCCCGTACGTCGACGCTTCCCAGACGGTACACCTTCGTCAGGTCGTTCGCTTCGAGCAACGGCATGGTCAATTCCCTGAGCGGCGCGCCGCCTCCCGCGGATCCTCGAGCGCAACGGAATCCCCCTCGGCCAGCCCGTCGAGCAGTTCGACGTACGCGAGATCGCTCAGGCCGAGCGTCACGGGGGTCGTGGTCACCTCACCGCCTGCCACCTTGTACACGATCGGGCGGCCCTCGGAGAAGAACACGGCTTCCACCGGCACGCGGACGGCGTTGTAACGTGTCGGACCCGAGATCTGGACGTTTGCGGTCATGCCGGGTCGCAGGATGTCGGCACCCGTGGTGA
>JBFHWR010000289.1:0-5107 GCA_041599395.1 Gemmatimonadales bacterium
CGAGCTGGCCGTGATGAGCGAGGACGAACTCGTCCTCGAGCTCTCCACGTCGAGCTCGCAATCAGTCAAGCCAAGTGAAGTAGTACAGGCGGCGCTGTCCATCGATAGTGCAGTGCTGCCACTAGTTCACATTCACAAGTTCGCGACAACGTTCGCGTCAGGGGCACATCCCGTGACGGCGGCCGTTGCGCGCGCCGGAGTATCAGATTTTGAAGCGAGAGATTTTGATTTCAGCCAGCAGCCCGCGGGAAGCGCGGGTTGCGATTTTGGAGGACGACCGCCTTGTTGAGCTGCTGGTCGATCGGCCAGAACTCAGCCGAACCGTAGGAAACATCTACCTCGGGAAGGTCGAAGCCGTCCTCCCGGGGATGCAAGCGGCGTTTGTCGACATCGGCACCGAGAAGAGTGGTTTTCTTCACGCTGCCGATCTGGTCGAAGCCGAGTCGGTGGATCCCGACGACGTGGACAACGGCCGGGACAACGGGCGCAGCGGACGCAAGAGCCGCAAAGTTCCCCGCATCCAAGATCACTTGAAACGAGGGCAAAACCTCCTCGTGCAGGTGACGAAGGAACCCATCGGGACGAAAGGCTGCCGCCTCACGGGGCAGATCTCCCTTGCGGGACGCAACCTCGTATACATGCCCTTCGCATCGCGCGTGGGTGTGAGTCGCAAGATCGAGTCACGCGAAGAGCGGGGCCGGTTGCGTGAGATGGTGTCGAAGCTCCTCCCCACGGACGGCGGTGGTGTGATCATCCGGACCGTCGCGGAGGACTTGCAGGAGAAGACGGTAAAACGCGAGCTGAAGTCTTTGCTCGCCCTGTGGAAGAAGATCAACCGTAAGGCGCATTTTGTCCGGCTCAAGGCGCCGGCGCTGGTTCAACGCGAGGCGTCGCTAACCAGCGGGATCATTCGCGACCTGTTCAGCGATCGGGTAGACCGCCTCCTGGTGGATTCCCGGCCGTTGTTTCAGGAGATCAAACGCTATCTGCAACAAGTCGATCCGGACCTGCTGGAGCGCGTCAGTGCGTACAAGGACACCACCCCGTTGTTTGATAAGTTCGGAATCGAAAAGGAACTCCGCACGTTGTTCCGGCGGCGGGTGGAGCTGCCGACGGGAGGATACCTGATCATCGAGCCGACTGAGGCGCTGGTGTCGATCGACGTCAACACGGGCAGCTACGTCGGATCCAAGGACCACGAGTCGACCATCCTCAAGACCAACCTCGATGCGGCCAAGGAAATTGCCCGTCAGCTTCGCCTGAGAGACGTCGGCGGCATCATCGCGATCGATTTCATCGACATGTCCCGCCAGGCCAATCGGGCGCGCGTGCTGCAAGCCCTGCGCTCGGAGCTGGGGCGGGACAGAGCGCGGACGCGAGCGTTCGAGGTGTCGGAACTGGGGATCATCGAGATGACGCGACAACGCATCCGCCCGTCGCTCTGGGAAAGCATGGCCATGCCCTGTCCGGCGTGTCAGGGATCCGGCAAGGTCTTTCGACCGGAGGTGGTGGTCAGGAGGCTCGAGCGGTCGCTCACTCGGGTGGCGAACGAGCAGAAAGAGCGACGCATGACGGTGCGATTGCATCCGGAAGTGGCCCTCTACCTTCTGGAACACGAGCCCCGTTTCATGAAGCACATGCGCAAACAAACGGGAATCGAGCTCGAGCTGCGCGACGATCCGGTGACCCCGTTGGACGGGTTTCGCTTGGTGGCACAGCCGGCGGGGCGGGACGTCACCGATCGGTACGCGGTGGCCTAAGGTTTCGGGCAGCGGCCCTGGTGGGAGACGTCAGGCGGACGTGTCGCCTTCACCGGCAGGGCCGTCCGGCGCATTCGCCTCGGCAAAAACCTGCGCGGCGATGCAGCGCAGATCTGCGGACCGAAGCTCGTCATCCGAGACGTGGCGGATCACCCAGTCCGGCTCTTGCCCGCTCACCCGAAGTCGCATCGTGCGGTCTGCAAAATCGTGGTAGAAGTTGAGGAACACGCTTTTCGCGCACGCTCGATATGCGGCGACGACGTGATCTACGAGCTCGTCCCACGAGGCCCTTAGAGCATCGGTCATTGTGTCCCACCTCCTAACTCCAGCTCCAATCGGTGCAGCCGCCGTGCCAACCCGCTATATGGCGGTGCCGGTTTGACTTACAGGTTCTTGCCGACGCCGTGGGACGGGAGATTGCAGTTGGTTGCGCGCGCGACCTGCGGGCTTTTGCACCGGTTCACCGTGAGACCGGCGCGAACGCCGCCCCGTGTTGTGTGATCGTAATGCGGAGGCGGACTTGACCCAAGTCGTTGCTGTCGGTAAGCTTACTGGCTATGTCTTATGCGATCTTCGCGGCCCAGGGCCAGCAGTTTCGCGCCGAAAAGGGGGCGCGCCTCAAGGTGCCAACGCTCGTGGGCGACCCCGGGGCGAAGGTGACGTTTGACGAGGTTCTGCTGTCGGTTGACGACGGGAAGGTGAAGAGCGGCCAACCCACCGTGAAGGGCGCGAAGGTGGTTGCCGAGATCATCCGACATGGGCGTCACGAGAAGATCATCGTGTTCAAGTTCAAGCGGCGGAAGTCGTACCGAAGGAAAACTGGGCATCGGCAGGGGTTCACGGAAATCGAGATCACGGACTTGAAACTCGGGTAACGCAAATGGCGCACAAGAAAGGTGTCGGGTCCAGCCGAAACGGGCGCGATTCCAAACCGAAGTTTTTGGGAGTCAAGCGATTTGGCGGTGAGCAGGTCCGCGCCGGGAACATCTTGGTTCGCCAGCGGGGAACGAAGATACATCCGGGACGCAACGTGCGCCGCGGAGCCGACGACACTTTGTTCACCGTCATCGACGGCGTCGTCAAATTCGAGCGCAAAGACCGGCGGCGGATGAAGGTCAGTGTCTATCCAGGAGTTAGCGGTTAGGAGTGAGGAGCTAGGGGGGTGGCACGAAGAAGGCTCGGGACGTCCCGAGCCCTTTTTTTGCCCTCGAGTTCAATTCTCTGCACTGTGTACCGTGTACTGTGTACCGTGTGCTCGGTACTGTCCCCCTAGCTCCTAGCTCCTCACTCCTAACCCCTCAATCCTAACTCCTTTCCCGCCTTCCCCTGCAATCTCGTACGCTTCATGAGCTTGAGGCGCTTCTTGGCGCCCCGCGCCTTGCTTCCGAAAAAGACAAACGGCGCGATCGAGAGTACGCCGATGGATGATGCGGTGATGGCCGCGGCGACGTTTGCGGACTCCAAGCCGCCGATCAGCCACGCAGCCGCTAACTGGCCGGCCACGATGACGCCGCCGAAACTGTCCCGTAGGTGTGCCATGTCTCGGCGATACGTGTCCAAGCGCTGCTCGGCGTCCGTCTGCACCGCGCCCACAGCCATCAGTTCACCGTCGCCCGAATACATCGCGCCGCAGTTGGGACAGATTCTGAGTGCCCGCGAAAACAGCGACGCGATGCCCGTGAACCAGTGACGGGTCCAGCGCAGGCGACGTACCGGATGCAATAAGATTTCGAGCGTGTGCCCGCACAGCTGGCAGGTGTCGGCCTGCATGCGTCAGTTACGGAATTGTCCGCACGATCGGCGGGGCAGGTTCCAAGTCATTGGCGGCGTGTCAGACGCCCGAACACCTCGCCCAAATGTTGGGTCACAGGGCCGGGCTGACCGCTTGCTACCGGACACCCATCCAATCGCACGATGGGCATCACTTCGACCGTTGTCCCCACGAGAAAGAGTTCGTCCGCGGCCGGCAACTCGTGGGCGAACATGGGTCCCACCTCCACGGGGACGCGCTCCGTCTCACACGTTTCGAGCACCGCCGCGCGGGTGATCCCGGGCAGGATGTAATTGCTCGTGGGAGCGGTGCGCACCACACCATCGAACACGCCAAAGAAACTCGTGGCAGTACCCTCCAATGCGACGCCGTCGCGCACGAAGATCGCCTCGGTCGCTCCTGCATCACGGGCCGTTTGGTTGGCGAGGCAGTTGGGAAGGAGCGCGATGGACTTCACATCGCACCGCGCCCATCGAATGTCCGGTGTGGTGATAACGGAAACACCTTCTGCCGCATTTCCTTTTGCCGTGTACGGCATGAGCGTCGCGTACACCGTTGGCGTGACGTCTCCCTTGGGGAACGGATGCGCCCGAGGAGCCACACCACGCGTGACCTGGACGTACACGAGCAGATCCGGTGGCGTGGGCTTGTTGCGGTTGACCAACTCGACACAGACGTCACCCACGACGGCGGCGTCGACGCCGGAAATGCGAAGTTCGCGAAGCCCGCGGGCAAGACGTTCGAGGTGCTGCCGCATTCGGAAGAAGTCCCCGTTGTAGCAGCGGACGACCTCGTAGATACCGTCCGCAAACAGAAACCCCCGGTCATCGGGCGACAAGCGAATCTGATCCCGAGGCATGAACTCGCCATTGTAGTACGCGGTCATCGTCATGGTGTTCACATCCACTGCCGCTCCTGCTCGGAGGATTTCGGCAGATGTCAGAGAGGAATCATGGTGCCGGTTGCTGCACCACTTCCCACTGTGTACGGGAACTCGTCGCCCCCGAGTTATCTCGCGCGACAAAGACCAGCAAGTTGGTGGCATCAGGTCGCAGCCGGATGGTCATTTCGAACTGGCCAAACGAATCGGCGGTGTCCGCGGCCGTTTCCGCGCCGCCGGTCGCCGTGACAACCTTGATTGTGCTGAGATCCGCCGGTGAACGGAGCACGCTGCCGGAGACCGCGATCTCCGTCGCCGTCGTCATGGGTGGGAGTGGTTGGTCGAAACTGAGGAAGAGAACAGGGTCCCCTTCCGTCAAGCAGGCAGCGCCCGAGACGATGACGACGCTCGCGACCGCACGTATCATTCCAGTGACTCTCATTGACCGCTGGTAAAAATTCCCCACGCCAAGCTCAGCCAACCCGCCAACAAGCACAGCCCACCCAACGGGGTGACGGCCCCCAGCCAACTGGCCCCGCTGAGTGAGAGCGCATACAAGCTTCCGGAAAAAATTATCATGCCCGCCACGAATAACCAGCCGGCCACCGTGATCCCGTGTGCATCCCACCGCGTCGTCACCCACGCCACGACAAACAGTGCCAGGGCATGGTACATCTGGTACCGTGCCGCGGTCTC
>JBFHWR010000290.1:0-5079 GCA_041599395.1 Gemmatimonadales bacterium
GGCGTGCAGCTCGACGGTTTCTCGACGACTACGAAAGTGAAATCGCAGTCGCTCGTCCGGAATACCAAATCCATCGGTCCACCATTGACGCGTTCCTGGTCGAAGCACGCCGCGCGACGGCCACCAACCCCTAAGGCCCATGCCACACATCACGCTTGCGCACAGCCCCGACTCGGATGACGCGTTCATGTTCTACGCGCTCGCCGCTGGAACGATCTCGACCGGCGATCGCACTTACGCGCATGAGTTGGCTGACATCGAGACGTTGAACCAGCGGGCCCTCCGGGGTGAGCTGGACGTGACCGCCGTCTCGATCCACGCATACGCCTATCTCGCGGATCGCTACGCCTTGCTTGCCAGCGGCTCATCGATGGGAGATCGCTATGGCCCCTGTGTCGTCGCCAAGACTCCTCCGTCGACAAACATGCAACAGGCGCTCAGTGGTATGCGCATTGCGATCCCCGGAACGTTGACCACAGCAGCTCTTGTGCTGCGTTTGTTCGCTCCGGAATCCCAGGCCGTCGTGGTTCCGTTTGATGAAATCGAAGCAGCCGTCACCAGCGGAGAAGTTGATGCCGGTGTGTTGATTCACGAGGGACAGTTGACCTACGGCGATGCCGGCTTGCATCGCTGGGTCGATTTGGGAGAATGGTGGTTTGGCGAAACCGGACTGCCGCTTCCGCTGGGCGGGAACGCGGTTCGACGGGACTTGGGAGACGAGTTGATCCGCGCAATCTCCGGCGACCTCCGAGCCAGCATCGTGTATGGGCTCGCGCATCGAGACGAGGCGCTCGAGTACGCCATGCAGTTTGCGCGGGGCCTCGACGATCGGGCCGCTGACCGTTTCGTCGGGATGTACGTGAACGATTACACGGTCGATTACGGCGACAAGGGCCGCAGCGCCGTGCGCGAACTGCTCGGCCGGGGGCATGCGGCAGGCATCATTCCGGAGTTACCCGAGGTGACGTTCGTCGAGGACGTCGTCCCGAAGTAGCGGGCAGCGCAACAACCGGGACCACCGTGGTGGTTGGCGGAGCGACCGCACCCTCTCACTGGCGAATGCGCTTCGCGCTTGTCGTTGCATGTCTCGGGCTCGCCGCATGCTCGGTCGGCCCCCGCTGGATTGCCGTCGCCGATGGGCCTACAAAATCGCTGCTCCTCTTCGATGCTGATCTGACGCACGCCGACACGATCCCGTTCAGCTATCCCGACGGGCCGTTTGAGCGATCGATGCACGTGTCGTTCTCCAACGGCGGGCACGCGTTGCTCATGGGACTTCAACGGCGGGACGGCGGGGCCGTTCTGTTTAGACTACGCCGTGCAGACGGGCAGATCATCGACGAGTGGCCGTCCGGCACTGCAGTGCCGACACATTGGACCTATTTGTCCCGGTCGCGAACGATTGCGGCGGTTGGCGTCGGTCCCACAAGCGGTGACTCCGCAAACGGACACGTGTCGCTCGCCGTTCCGGACAACGATTGGGCGGTACGGCTCGTGCCGGTATGCAGCGGCACCCCGCGAGACATCGCCCCATTCAACCATGGCGAACGCATATTTGTGAGCTGCACCTTCCCGGGTAGCATTGCGGAGATCGATCCGGCCCGGGGCCGGCTGGTTCGGACCTCGTCCCAGGGGCTCACCGACTGTGGCCCCGAATTGCTGTCCTTTTCGCGAAGCGGTGGAATTCTGTTCGTGTATTGCGCGACTGGCCGGCTCCTTTACCTGGACCGCGTGACCCTCCAGCCCATTGACTCGGCGGATGTTGGAGTCGGTGTGGACCAACTCTTGGTACTTCCGCGTCGGGCTGAGGCGCTGCTCACGCTTCCTGCGAGTAATGAACTGGTAATGATGAACTTACGGGACAAGGCGGTCCGTGCGCGTGTAGCGACGGCGCTTTCTCCCCGTCGGACGGTCCTCAGCGGGGACGGACGCACCGGCTACGTGCTGACCCAGAGCCGCAGCGGGCAGACGAGGGCCAGCCTACTCAAGATCGACCTGGGGCGAGCCCAGATCGTATCGTCCGCCCCTGCGCCCAGGGATGCGTCGATTGGGGTATGGCCGACGGCCGACAGCCCCCAGATGGACTGGCGGTGACGAGTCTACCTCCAGCGTTTTAAACGGCCCAGCCGCGAAACCGTGAGGGACTCCGCGGCCAACCCACGCCGAAACACCAGCTTGGTATTCGCCGCTCCAAGGCCTAACCCGTTGGGATAGAGACGTATGAGCGATCTCGAAACGCGGAGCCGCACGCCGTAGCGAGCAGGGCCCGGCAGCGCTTCAATCACACGACGAGTCGGGGTCTCCGACTCGGCGGTCAACCGTTCGGGGCTGAACCGAATCCGGATCGTCGCGGACCTCACGACGGCCGCAAACCGGACGCGCTGGTAAAACAGGGCGGTTTCTGCAGTTGCCCGCCCGACCGCCCAACGATCGCTCCAGGCATTCACACGCGGCAGCGCCAAGACAGCCAGGATGCCGATGCACACAAGAACCAGCAATATTTCGACGAACGTGAACCCGTGACGCATTATGACGATGTTAGCAGGTCCAGAACCGGTGCGCACAAACGAAGTAACGCCAAGCCCACCAAAAACTCGCGCGAATCCGGTTTCATACTTGCCCAACTTCCCGCGTGGACCCATACTTCGCTGAGTAGTTTCAAGGGAATACCGGTCTAACCGTGAGTTACGACGCAGGGCTTTCGACCGCTCGCTACGCCAAGCCGTTGCATGAGGCGTTTCTCGAGCGCGCTTCGCGTTTCAAGGATTCCGAAACCGGCCGACATGCGTTCGGCGGTTTCCTGGTCATGCGGTTGGTCGACCAGGTGAGCCCGTCCGACAAGGTGTCGAGTTCGTTTGCATATCAACTGAAAGCGACGAACGCTTTCATCCAGGAGCTCCTTCCTCCGACCGTCGAAGTCAATCACCTACGCGAGTTGGTACGGGTGGCCGAGGCCAGCAACACAACGGGGCAGCCCGAATTGCTCGTGCCGCCGCTTGTTGCGTACACGTTGTGGTTGGAGCACCAGATGCTGTTCGATGAAGCACTGGACGTTCTCGAGGTCGCCCTCCGGCTGCCCACTGAAGATGAAGAGGTTTCATTGCGCCTGCAGTGGGCGCGCTTGCTGCGTTTATCAGGTCGTTACGACGATGCGCGGAGCGCGTACCAGCTCGTCGGAACGCTCGCCGAAGGCCAGGGCGACACTCACTCAGAGATGGTGAGCCGGTTAGGCTACGCGATCGTATTACAGAAAGTCGGCAACCTGGCTGCTTCCGAGGTGGTCCTTCGTGAGGTGCTGGCTGACGCCGTCCGATTGAAAGACCGGGAAGCGGAAGGGCGGGCGTGCCACGAT
Organism: Gemmatimonadales bacterium; assembly: GCA_041599395.1. GTDB lineage: Bacteria > Gemmatimonadota > Gemmatimonadetes > Gemmatimonadales > GWC2-71-9 > JBFHWR01. The sequence continues at coordinate 3,353 of JBFHWR010000290.1, forward strand.
CTGGCCGTAGCGCTACACTTGATGAACCGTACCAAAGACTCCGTACCGCTTGCGTTCCGAGCGTATCAGCTCTACACCAACTCGGCCGACCGGGCGCGGGCACTCAACGATACCGGCGTTTTTCTCAAGTCACTGCACCTCTACGCCGCAGCGAAACATGCGCTCCGGCTCGTGGTTGAAGGGCACCCCGCACCCGAGCTTCGGGCTCGGACGCTCGTTGAACTGCTCGAGATCAGTGCGCTCGATGGGGATCGGATCTCGTTCGAGCGACTCCGTCGGCAGCTGCGTGACCGTGCCTCACCGCTTCCCCCCGACGAGCAGGTCAACTACGAGATCCAGGTCGGGTCCGGCTTGTCGCTGTTCGACCGGCACGAGCAAGCTGAGGCTCACCTCCGCAGAGCGATCCACCTAGCGGAGGAGCACAAGCTTGGCGAACGGCTGTTTCACGCGGAGCGGACGCTGAAGCAGGTTCGGGAGCGACGACCACCGGTTGACAGTGGGACGACGCCCGCAAACGCCGGTCTTGCTAGCTTCGAGTCCGAGGTGCAGGATACGGTCGAGCGCCTGGAGGCCATTCAGGCTCTATAGCGCGCCCGACCGAATCAGATCCCGCGTCGGTCAGGAACCGGAATTGGCAACGCCTGCTTGCAAGCAGCTGCCAGAGTTGGCGACTCCGCATTTGCCGGATTGCGGCGACGTGATATCGGAGCAAGCAACTGAGCCTAGTCCGAACAACGCGACGATCGCCAAGGCCAGGAAACGGTTCCGACGTGACATGATAAACCTCCAGCGTGGGGACACGAAAAGGCGACAGATTCGAAAGTAAAGCTCGGGGTGGGAAAGATGGGACGTTAGGGCGTTATTGGGACTTCGTAGGTCGGTTTGGGGACATTCATGCTCGTTTTGGCCGCCGTACCACCAGGGTCGCTCAACAGGCTCCAACAAGCTGCGAGGCACCGGTTTACGTTCAGTGCGGTGGGCACGTGGGAGGCGGCGGTAGACGCAATCCTGCGCGAACCGCTCGAGATGGCGGTTCTCGACCCCGGGCTCAGCGGCGAGCCACGGGCACCCGAAATCGAACGCATCAGAGTGCTCTTTCCATCGCTACCTCTGATTCTGTACACCCGAATGCAACCGGACATCGCCCCGGTGCTGCTTCGTGTGGGCAAGGCGGGCGTGAATCGCGTGGTGATCGCCAACTACGACGACCACCCTGCACAGCTCGGAGATACCCTGGCCGACGAAGCCGCGCACGCCGTTTCACATCGCTTGATCAGCTGGATAGATGACCTCCTTGGCCAGTATCCGGGCGAACTCCGCTGGGCAATCGAGACCATGATCAGGGAACCGGCTTCGGTCCAAACGGTCCATCAGCTTGCGGCTCGGGCACGCATGGATCGTCGCACCTGTTTGCGTTGGTTTGCGCGGGCGGAACTCCCGCCTCCGAGCGTCATGCTCATGGTGCTGCGGGTAGTATATGCACACAGCCTGCTTCAGGATCCTGGTTACACAGTCGAAAATGTCGCGACGAAGCTCGGATATGCCCAAACGCGCACCTTCGCGCAAAACGTGAGAGAGGTATTGGGAAAAACTCCAGGGGAGATGCGTGTGTCCCTCACGATCGACCAAGTGTTGAGCAACGTACGGGAGCGGTACTTTGCGCGGGCAGTCGACGCGCTTGCGGAGGCTTCGTGATCCCGCGGCGGGTGCTGATCGTGCAGCACGAC
>JBFHWR010000291.1:0-5075 GCA_041599395.1 Gemmatimonadales bacterium
AACCCAGGAGTGAAGCCGCGTCAACGGCTCGACGCGGACCGCCTGACGGTCTGACCGCCCGACCGTCTGACGCGACGCAGGACGCGGGACGCGAGGCGCGGGACGTGAGACGCATCGGACCGTCTGACCGCCTGGCCGCCTGACCGTCTGACGGGACGCAGGACGCGGGACGCTGGACGCATGTCGCGGAGGGACGCGCCAGTCTGCTCTGAGACACCGTCTCCGCTCTCCACTCTCCCACCTTCCCAACATCGCCAATGGCAGATCGCCAATCGCGAATCGTCCACTCCGTCGGGCTTGGAGGCACTCCCAAGACGACATAGATTCCCCGCCACTCACATGGATTTTCGACTTCTCGCGGCTGCTCGCCCCCGCACGCTCGCCTTCGCAGCGATTGCGGTCGGCCTCAGCGCCGCAGCCGCCCCGGCCCCCGCCCAATACCTCGACGCCCGTGTTCTCACGCGCGGGACGTTCCGCATCGGTTTCGAGCCGTCATATCTGAGCTACGATCGACGGTTCGACCCGGATGGCGAGCAAGAGCCGTTGGGGTTCGATCTGAGCGCGGATTCGGCCGGTCCGATGTTCCTCCCGTCGCTCGAAGCACCCCAAGCGGCGGTGCGCTCGTTGCTCGGCGACGCCACGTATCGCATGAGCTTTGGCACGGCGCAAACTGATTTGGATGCCGATGTCCGCACGGTACCGTTCAACTTTCAGCTCGGACTCGCGGATCGTGTGACCATCGCGGCATCGGTTCCGTTCGTGACGTCCCGCATGCAAGTCGCCTTTACCGTGGACTCCGCCAACGCCAACGTGGGGTGGAACCAGATTGCGTCGGCGTCGGGCAATAATACGGGGGCATCTGAGACCCTAACCTTGTTGCAGCAACTCACTGCTTCCACATCAGCCCTCGACGCGCTCATTGCCGCTGGTGGATTTGATTGCCCCAGCGGACCCACGTGTGACGCCGCCCGCTCACTCGTGGATCGCTCAGCCCTGCTCACCACGGATTTGATCGGGCTCACCGGCATTGACGGCGGGGGGTCCGTCGTCGCCGAGCTGCCGCCGTTCGTGCCGCTCGCCTCGTCGGCGGCCGGCCAAGCCATTCTCGCGGTGATTCAGGACATTGGCACGGAGTTCACCGGATTCGGTGTTTCACCGATCACGGCCACGCTGCCGCTCCCAACCGGGCACGTGACCGCCGAGGATGTAAACACGGTGCTGACCACCGCCGGCTTTGGATATGACGCCGGGCCCCTCGAGTTCAACAAGTATCGACAGCGGTTTGGTGACGCCGAGGTTGGCATACGCTGGGGATTGGTGCAGACGCCGAACGTCCGCGTGGCGGTGACCACGGGCGTGCGGCTCCCTACAGGCATTCGAGACATGCCCGGCAACTTCGTCGATATCGGGACCGGCGATCGCCAGACCGACCTGATAGGGGGAGTGGAGCTGGCGTTCGAGCCCGGCAACGTCGTGAGCTTCGGGCTCGCTGGTGAGTATACCCTGCAGCTCGAAGACCAACTGTTGCGTCGGATCACGACACCCGACCGCCCTATCGCCCTTGCCGCAACCGAATTCACCGTCTCCCGCGATTTGGGAGACATCATTCGGCTGCATGCGTTCCCGGCGCTCAGGCTTCATCCGTCGTTGTCGGCTTACACGTCCGTCGAGTACTTCGACAAGCAGTCGGATGTGGTCACCATTGCGCAGTCGAATGGGAACGGAGGCTCCGCGCCGGACCCCATGGAGCTCGAGCTGGAAACCCGAATGCAGCGATTGAGCGTCGGCGCAGGCCTCCATTATCGGTCACTCAACCGCACGAGTCGGGTGCCCGTGGAAGCGGGACTTCACTACCAGACAGCGCTGCAGGGTTCGGGTGGCCTGACGCCGATGACGACCCGAATGAGTCTCTATCTGCGTCTGTTTTATCGCTTGTTTGGGAGATCCGCCGCCGACAACGACTCGAGCTGACCTAGGCCTTTGAGGACGCTGCCGCTTTGGCCTTGGACTTCCCAAGCATCTCGGCGGCATGCTCCCGAGCGACCCGGTCACCTGCGGCACCCAACATCCTCGCCAGCTCAATCACCCGCTCCTCCTCGTCCAGCACCCGGACATCGGCAGTTGCCATACCACCGCGCGTGTGCTTGTCGACTCGCAAATGATGCTCCGCGCGCGCTGCTATGGGAGGGAGATGGGTGATCACCAAGACTTGCCGCGACGCCGCAACCTGCGCTAATGCTTCGGCCACCTGCACTGCGACTTCGCCACCGATGCCCTGATCCACCTCGTCAAACACGAGCGTCGAAACCGCGTGGTGACGCGCCAACACGACCTTGAGTGCAAGCATGATGCGCGACAATTCACCGCCGCTCGCGACGTGCGCGAGGGGGCGTGGGTCAATCCCCTCGTTGAGACGCATGAGAAACGTCACCGCGTCTCCGCCGGTGGCATTCGGGGTGTCGAGCGGCTGGAGTGCGACCTCGAGCCGGCCTCCCCGCAGACCCAGCTTTGGAAGCAACCGGTTGACCGACTTGACCAGCGTCTTCGCTGCAGCGGTTCGCGTGGTTCGCAATTCAACCGTCGCGGCATCCAACTCCGCTTCCACGAGCGCCCGTTGTTCGGCAAGACTCGCGAGATCCAGCTCGGCGGTGTCCAACAGCTCCAACTCGCGTCGGCCGTCCTCGCCCGCCTGCAGCACCTCGTCGAGCGTTTCTCCGTACTTTTGCTTCAGCCGGTACAGGAGATCGCGGCGTCGTTCCACCGATGCCAGCCGCTCCGGGTCGCTTTCGAGTTCGGCCGCGTAGTCGCGAATGATGAGCTCGAGGTCTTGCACCGTGGTGCGTGCCGATTCCAGAAGTTCGCGCCACGATCCAACCGAGTCGTCAATCCGTTCGAGCTGATCCAGCACACGGGACGCCTTGTTCAGGACGTCGAGCGCGCCGCCATCTTCATCTTCCAGCAACGTCACCAGCCGATTGCCGGCCTGCGTCAGCTCCTCGACGTTCGACAATCGTTTGCTCTCCACATCAAGCGCTTGATCCTCGCCGACCTGGATCTTGGCGTCATCAATTTCCTTGCATACGTGACGCAGATAGTCCGCCCGCCGACGGACGTCTTCCCGCCGAGCGATCAACGTGGCTTCCTGCTGTCTCACGGCCTGGGCGCGCATGAAGGCCTCGCGCACGCGCGCACGCTCGGCATCTGCGGACCCGTAAGCATCCAGAATATCCCGCTGCGACGGACCCTTCATGAGTGATTGAGCCTCGTGCTGCCCGTGGAGATCGACAAACCCTCGCCCGAGCGAGGCCAGGGCCGACACGGTCGTCGGACTCCCGTTTGCCCACGCGCGATTGCGGCCCGCAGCATTGATCTCCCGTCTGACGACGAGTTGATGGTCCTCCACATCAATCCCCATCTCGCGCGCGCGTTCGGCGATTTCCGTGCCCTCCACGAGATCGAATGCCGCCTCGACGATGGTACGCTCCGCTCCGGGACGAATGATATCGTCGCTCGCCCGTTCGCCCAGGAGCAGCGCGAGCGCATCGACCAGCATGGATTTTCCGGCTCCCGTTTCTCCCGTGAGTACGTTCAATCCCGGCCGCAGCCGCAGTGTCACGTCGCGGATCACAGCCAGATCGCGTACCCGCAACTCGGTGAGCATTACGGCTTGCGCTCCCTGTCCATCAAGTCGCCCCATTGCAGCTTGCCCCGCATGCGAGTGAAGAACCGCTCGTCGCCAATCCGCAGCAAGCGAACCGGACTCGCCGACTGTTTGACGAGGACCCGGTCACCTGGATCGAGCGTTGAGCCCACCTGACCGTCGCACGAAACGAGCACATCGTCTTCCCATGGGGGCACCCATTCGAGACTGATTTCTGCAGTGCCGCGCACCACCAGCGGGCGCACCGCCAACGTGTGCGGACAGATGGCCGTGACGACGAGCGCGTCGACGCCCGGCGTCACAATGGGGCCGCCCGCACTCAACGAGTACGCGGTCGACCCCGTGGGAGTCGCCACAATGATCCCGTCGGAACTATACTGCCCGACCGCCTCGCCATCGACGGCCACCTGAACGTGAATCACCCGCGCCACACCTGCCTTGTGGATCACGAGATCGTTGAGCGCGAGGGGAATCGGCCGTTCCTCGTCGGATGCGGTGCGGACGCACCCGGTGAGCGTACACCGCTCCTCAATGGCATATTCGCTGCGCGCAAGTGCCGCAATGGCCGCGCTCAGGGACCGCGGCACCGCGGTGGTGAGGAACCCGACACGACCGAGATTCACGCCGAGAATCGGGATCGGACGGCCGCCCAGCAGACGCGCACCGCGGAGGAGCGTGCCGTCTCCGCCAAACGTGATCAGAAAATCGATACCGTCCCGGTCGAACCGGAGTTCCGGAACGGTGTGCGGCCATAACGAACCGAGGTCGGGTTCGGTGTAGAGGTTGAACCCATGATGCTCCGCAGCCTGCGCAAGTCGCATGAGAAGATCGCCCAGTGCCTCGTACCGCGGGTTGGCGACAACGCCGACGTTCATGCCGTCGACAGGCTCTCCTCGGCCGCCAACGCGCGCACCGTCTGGGCAATTCCTTCGCCCGTGAGCCCCACCTCTGCCAGTTGTTGCGCTCGAGGCGCATGCTCGTATGTGCCATCGGGCACACCAACGACCACGACGCGCGCGTCGGACGTCATGCGTTCGACAACGGACGAGACGTACGCGCCGAAACCGTTCACGACGGTCCCGTCTTCCACGGTGACCACGAGGCGATGGGAGCCAAGCAATTCTCGGAGCATCGCCTCGTCGAGCGGTTTGATGAACCGGCAGTTGACAACGCTCACGTCCAATCCATCTCTCGCGAGGAGGTCGGCCGCCGCGACCGCGCGTTCGCACATCACGCCGACAGCCAAGATGGCGCAGTCGCTCCCCACACGGAGCACCTCCCAGGACCCGTATTCCACGGGCGCGACTTCCGCCGCGGGCGGCGCCGCGGCCGGGGCGTTGTCCCGCGGGTAGCGAGTGCAAAACGGCCCCTCCGGATGCGCAAGCGCGCAGCGCAAGAGCCCGATCAACTCGGC
>JBFHWR010000292.1:0-5066 GCA_041599395.1 Gemmatimonadales bacterium
AAGCGCCTATCGCGAGCAACACGAGATCGAACAAGGGCGTCGCGTCGTGGTCGGCGTGAGCGATTTCGTCGAGGACGAGGGACATGACGTGGAGATCCTCCGGATTGGCGACGAAGCGGGTGCAATCCAGTGTGGACGCTTGGCGGAACTCCGGGCCACCCGCGATAACGCGCGTGTCGAGCAGTGTCTCGCGGCCCTGAAAGCGGCCGGAGAGCAGGACACCAACGTCATTCCGCCCATGCTCGATTGTGCGCGAGCGTATTGTACTCTCTACGAAATCCGACACGCTTTGGAGGAGGTTTATGGCGCGTATCGCGAACCTGTCTTCTTCTAATCAACGCAGCGACAAACAACGGGGGCCCTTACCGACGCTTGGCGAAATTGTCGAGCGGCTCACACGCGTTGGTGAGACCGAGCATTGGATTACCTCGTGTTACCTCAAGCTCGAGCCGAGGGACCGCACCCGTCGGAAATATCAGATCAAGCTCAAGAATCGGATCAAGGAACGGATGGCGTGGCTCGAGGATCGCGGAATCTCCCGCAATGAGCGCGAGGCAATCGCCGCCGACCTCGAACGCGTGCGCGCACACCTCGAGGATCCGAGTAACCTCCCCGCGGGCCGCGGTGTCGCGATTTTCGCGTGCGGGCCGATGGACCTGTTCGAGGCCATTCCACTGCCCGTGGTGTTGCGATCCCGGCTCGCCGTTGACCGGTCTCCGCTCGTGCGGGAGCTCGCCGCTCTCGATAACGAGTTTGGCCTCGTGTACTGCACCGTGTACGACCGCGCCAGTGCCCGCTTCTTTCGCCTCTCGGCGTTTGGGATCGAGGAACTGCCGGGTCTTCCGGTTCCGGAGGCAACCCGTCCGGCGCGGTTTCATGGCGCCCGCGCGCAAAAGGGGCCCGGGGTCACCGTACAGGGAGTGGGCGAACACAACTTCCATCAGCGCATGCGGGAAGAGAAGGACAAACATCACGCAGCGGTTGCGCAGCGGCTGTTCGACCTGACACGGCAGGGCGCGACACGCGGGGTCGTGGTTGCGTCAACCGGGGGAAGCGCGAATTCCGTCGTCACGCATCTGCATCCCTATGTGCGCGACGCGCTCCTTGGTACGGCCAATCTCCACCCCAAGACCGCGTCGGCCCCAGAGGTGATCGACGCGGTGCTCGAGGTACGCCGACAGTCCGAGCGGGAGTGGGAGCGCGCGCACGTGGCCGATCTCCTCGAGGGGCTGGGCACTGGATGGGGTGTGAACGGAATTGAGGAGACGCTCCGCTGCCTGGCGCGGGGACAGGTCCGCACACTGTTGGTGGATGCGGCTGCGCACGACAGCGGGGTCCGCTGCGGCGAGTCAGGGCGTCTGACGATCGTTGCCGACGGGTGTGCGGGCGAGGGAGATGCGCAGGCGGTTCCGGACGTCATCGACGAGGCGATCGAAGACGCGCTCCGCCAGGGGAGTCATGTTGACGTGGTGGAAGACCCCGACACGCGTGGCAAGATCGACGGCTTGGCTGCGCTGCTCCGGTTTGTCGGTCACTGAGCGGCGTCCGCGCGCGCTTGTTTCCGCGCACGGTCGCCGGTAGGTTGCGCGCACCATGGTAGGGACTGCGGGTCAGAAGCCACGGGCGGGGCCGTCCCGGCCCATCCGCGTTCTCATCGGTAAGCCTGGCTTGGACGGGCACGATCGGGGCGCCAAAGTCGTCGCTGCTGCGCTGCGCGATGCGGGCATGGAGGTCGTGTACACCGGGTTGCACCAGACTCCGGAAATGATCGCCACCGCGGCGGTGCAGGAGGACGTCGACGTCGTCGGTCTCTCGATTCTCTCGGGCGCCCATATGACGCTGTTTCCGCGGGTCAAGAGCCTGCTGCGCGACGCCGGCCGGGATGACGTCCTCGTCATTGGCGGGGGGATCATTCCCAACGAAGATGTCGAGAGCCTCGAAGCGCAGGGCGTCGCAAAGCTGTTCGGTCCGGGCGCACCCACCCAGAGTATCGTCGACTACATCAAGACGTGGTTCCAACAACAACCGGCGTGAGCGATGAGCGGATCCAACCGCCTTCGTGACCTCACCGCCGAGTTCCGGGAACTTGCGCAACGCCTGGAGCAGGGAGGCGGTCCCGCTCGCATTCAACGGGAGCACGAGAAAGGCAAGCTCACCGCGCGAGAACGGGTGAGCCGGCTGCGGGATCCCGATTCGCCGTGGCTCGAGATCGGCCTCCTCATGGCGCACGATCAATACGAGAGTCAGGCGCCGGGAGCGGGCGTGATCACCGGGGTCGGTGTGGTGGCGGGACACGACGCAGTGATCGTTGCAAACGACGCCACGGTGAAAGCGGGCTCGTGGTGGCCGGAGACCATCAGGAAGATCTTGCGGGCGCAAGAGATTGCGATGCGTCAGCGACTTCCCATCATCTATTTGGTTGACTCTGCCGGGGTCAATTTGCCGTATCAAGGTGGGGTCTTCCCGGGTCAGTACGGTGCCGCGCGCATTTTCTACTACAACTCGATCATGCGCCGCTACCTTCGCGTGCCGCAAATCAGCGCGGTCATGGGTCCGTGTGTTGCGGGCGGTGCATACCTTCCGGCATTGTCGGACGTCATCTTCATGGTCGAAGGGACATCGTTCATGGGGCTCGGCGCCCCCAATCTCGTGGAGGGGGCAACGGGGCAACAGGTGGATGCCGAGTCGCTGGGCGGCGCCTCGACGCACACGATCACGAGCGGGGTGGCGCACTACAGGGCGAAGGACGACGCCCAATGCCTCGATCTCATTCGCGACTATGTCGGCCGGCTCCCGCCACATCGTGACCTCGCTGCACGCGCGCCGAGACATGCGCCCAAACCTCCGGCTCGCTTACCGGCCGAGCTGTACGAGATCCTCCCGAACGACCATCGGATGGCGTACCATATGCGCGATGTGCTCGCGTGCATTTTGGACGGCGGCCGGTTCGACGAGTTTCAACCTGATCGTGCCCGAGAGATGATGTGCGGGCACGGCGCCATCGAGGGTTATGTTGTCGCCGTGATCGCAAACGAACGCGGCCTGATCAAAGGGAGACCCGGAGAACCGCCGCGCGCGGGGGGTATCGTTTACACTGAAAGCGCGGAGAAAGTTGCCTACTTCATCGAGACCGCGAGCCGCGAACGGATTCCGCTCTTATTCCTTCAGGATGTCAGCGGCTTCATGGTGGGCTCGAGAGCGGAGCACTCCGGCATTATCCGCGCCGGAGCGCAGTTCGTTGAAGCCATGGCGACGGCCGTGGTTCCGAAAATCGTGTTGACGATCAATCACGCCTCTGGCGCGGGATACTACGCCATGGCCGGACAAGGGTTCGATCCGGATTTTATTTTTTCCTGGCCCACGGGGCGGATGGGAGTGATGGAGGGCGAATCAGCGATCAAGGCGGTGTTTGGCGACCGGTCTGATGCTCCCGAGGTTGCGGAGGAAGTGGAACAGATGCGGGCCGACTACGAACAACAACTCGATGCGCGATACGCCGCCGCGCGGGGGTTCGTCGATGCGCTCGTCGCGCCCGAAGATACCCGCTCCGTGTTGGCGTTTGCGTTGCGACTGACCGGCGGGTATGCGGGTCCCCACACCGGACCGTTTGTGCTTCCGCCGCTCGATCACGCGGCGTCGTGAGGAGGGGATTGCGGCACCGCGCCCTTTGCGCGGTCGGTTGCGCGGTGACGCTCGCGGCGTGTGCCCGGGTTGCAGAATCGCCGGCGCCGGCCGGACCGCCCTCAACGGGTGACGTGGTGCTTCCGCCCCCGACCATGCCGCCCCCGGACGTGAACGTCCCCATGAATCAGCGCCCGCCGCGCACTCCGGTCAGGCCGCCCCAGGTCGCTATGTTGGCCGGGCTCCTTCCCCTGGGAAGCAGCGGCATCGACACGTTCCGCCTGCGGTATCCCGAGTACGACGGCCGTGGCGTAATCATCGGAATTCTGGATACGGGAGTAGATGCGGGTGTCCCCGGACTGTGGGAAACGACAACGGGACGCCCCAAGCTGCTCGATGTTCGCGATTTCTCCGGAGAGGGACGCGTTCGACTCGAGCAGCTGCGTCCTGGACGGACCGACACCGCCGTGGTGCGTGGACACCGGCTCGCCGGGTTTGGACGGATTGCGCGAATCGCATCCGGGCCCTACTTCGGCGGAGAGATCTGGGAGCGAACATTCGGCAGTGGTCCGGCCGCCGACCTCAACGGCAATGGACGCGACGACGATCGGTATCCGGTGATCGCTGCCAAGATGACCAGCGGGTGGGCGTTGTTCACGGATACGGATGGTGATGGACGCGTCGATGATGAGACGCCGGTGCGCGATTTCGCGGTGAACCGCGAAACGTTCACGTTCTCGGCCGCGAACGTGGAACACCCGGGGCCGATGACGATTGCGGTGAACGTGCGCGAGGAAGACGGGCGGCCCGTCCTGCATCTCGTCTTCGACAACTCGAGTCACGGGACGCACGTGGCGGGTGTCGCCGCCGGACGCAACATGTTTGGGGTTGAGGGCTTCGACGGTGTGGCGCCCGGGGCGCAGATTCTTGCGCTCAAGATCTCCGACAACAGCCGCGGGGCCGTTTCGGTTACCGGTAGCATGGTTCGCGCGATGAATTACGCCGCGGATTACGCCGCCGAACGGGATCTCCCCCTCGTGTTGAACATGAGTTTTGGTGTCGGCAATGAAATCGAGGGATCCGCGTCCCTCGATTCCATCGTCAATGAGTTCGCCCTCAAACACCCCAACGTCTTGTTCGTGATCAGTGCTGGCAACGACGGTCCGGGACTGTCCACGGTGTGGTTCCCCGGGTCCGCTGAATTCGCGTTGTCGGTGTGTGCGCTGTTTCCGGGCGTGTTCGCCGAGCCGGCAGGTCCTGGCATCCCAAGCGCGCCTGATGTGGTTGGCTGGTGGAGCGCTCGCGGAGGCGAACTTGCAAAGCCGGACGTGTGTGCGCCCGGGGTGGCGTTTTCGAATGTCCCCGCGTGGCGCACCGGTGAGGAGATTTCGATTGGGACCAGTATGGCGGCGCCGCAGGTTGCTGGGGTAGCAGCGGTCCTCCAA
>JBFHWR010000293.1:0-5060 GCA_041599395.1 Gemmatimonadales bacterium
ATCCCGTTCGTGTACGTTTCCGCACTCACAGGTCAGCGGACGCGCAAGATTCTGGACCTGATCCTCGAAGTGGCAGCCGCCCGGGATCGGCGCATCCCCACGTCTGAAGTCAACACGGTGCTGGCGTCACTCGTGGCGCGCAACCAACCGCCGCAAAAGCCTGGTGGTGAGGTGAAGCTGTTGTACGCATCACAGTTTGGCACGCGACCGCCGCGGTTTGGCGTTGTCGCCAGCCGGCCCAAGGTGATTCCGGAATCGTACCGGCGTTATCTCGAGAAGGGGTTCCGAGAGGCGTGGGGCTTCATGGGCGCACCGATTCAGCTGGCCTTCCGGCGCAAGCGCGGTCGACGATGAGTGTCCTGTTGGTCTGCGCCGCGTACGTCCTTGGGTCGTTCCCCACCAGTCAGGTCGTCGCAAAGATCGGGGGCGGCGTCGATCTCCGCGAACGAGGGAGCGGGAATGTCGGCGCGACGAATCTGTTCCGAGTGCTTGGGTGGCGCTACGCCGTTCCGGCGGCACTGATCGACGTGTTGAAGGGAACGGTGCCGGTCGTCACGTTCCCCGGCGTCGCCGGGAATGCTCAACGGTGGTACCCCTTGGCGGTAGGCATCGCCGCCGTGCTCGGGCACGTATTCTCGGTTTTCCTGAAGTTTCGAGGCGGAAAGGGCGTCGCGACGGCCGCGGGTGTGATCCTCGGACTGGCTCCCAAGGCCCTCGGCCTGGCCGCCATCGTCTGGGTGGCCGTCCTGGCGGGCACCGGGTACGTGTCCGTGGCATCCATGCTTGGAGCGGTGGCGTTCCCCGTGGCCGTTCTGGTGACCGCGCCGCAAGACCGGCTCATCCTCGGATCGGGCGTGGTCCTGGCGGCATTCATTCTCTTCACCCACAGATCCAACATCAAGCGGCTCTTGGCCGGGACGGAGAACAAGATCCGACGACGCCAGGGGAGTAGCGCGACCTAATGCGCATCGGCGTCGTAGGAGCCGGCAGTTGGGGCACGACGCTCGCCGACCTCCTGGCGAGAAACGGACACCATGTCCACATCTGGGCACGTGAGCCTGAAGTCGTGGAGTCGATCAACCAGCACTCCGTGAACCAACTGTTTCTGCCGGATGCGCCGCTCGCCCCCGACCTGCGCGCGGACAGTGACATCGGAACCGTCGTCCGCGAGACGGAACTCGTGGTGTCTGCGACACCGTCACACGCCGTTCGAACGCTGGGAACCCGCATTCGAGAATCGTTGAACGGTGCAGAACCGGTGGTGGTTAGCGTCTCGAAAGGTCTGGAGGCAGGGACCCTGATGGTGCTGACCGACGTGTTGGCAGACTGTTTACCATCCGTGCCGACCGTCGCGCTGTCCGGGCCGAGCTTTGCCCGCGAAGTGTACGAGCGGCGCCTCACGGCGATTGTTGCCGCCTCCGCAGACTCGGGCGCGGCGCTCGTCACCCAACGCGCGTTCTCCACGAAGTATTTCAGAGTGTATACGAGCCACGACGTGATTGGTGTGCAGCTCGGAGGCGCGCTCAAGAACGTGATCGCGATTGCCGCCGGTATCTTGGATGGCCTGCAACTGGGTGACAACGCCCGGGCCGCGCTCATCACGAGGGGCCTCGCGGAAACCAGCCGATTGGGAAAAGCCTTGGGAGCCGAACCGTTGACATTTGCCGGGTTGGCAGGGTTAGGTGACCTGTTGCTGACGGCGACCGGAGGGGCCAGCCGCAACCGGACGCTCGGACTCGAGCTGGCTTCGGGCCGGACCTTGAACGAAATCCTCGGCGAGCGGCGGAGCGTTGCCGAGGGCGTCGGGACCGCTCGGGCCGCCCTCGAACTGGGGCAGCGGGCAGGGGTGGAGTTGCCCATCGCCAACGAAATCGTTCAGGTGCTGTTTGCCGGAAAACCGCCTCGGGTTGCCGCGGCAGATCTCATGGAACGAGAGCTCAAAGCGGAGCAGTGGTCATGACGTCCCGCCCTCGCCCGTTACAGGAATACTTCTCCATCGGCGACGTGTGCCAGCTGACCGACCTGAAGCCACATGTTCTGCGATATTGGGAAGGGCAGTTTCGCTTCCTGAACCCGGCAAAGAACCGCTCCGGAAACCGCGTGTACCAACGCAGGGAAGTCGAGCTGATCATGCTGGTGAAGCATTTGCTCCACACGGAGAAATTCACGATTGAGGGCGCCCGACGCCGTATCGAGCACTACCGGCGTACAGGCAGTGTTCACGAGGAAGCCCGGTTCGCGCTCCAGCGGGAGACCATCGAAGGCCTGAACAAGCAACTCCGAAGCGTGCTCGACATTCTGGACGGAACGACGCCGATTGAACATCCTGATCAGTAACGACGATGGGATACACGCGCGCGGCCTGGAAGTCCTGGCCGATGTCTGCCGGGGAGTCGGCCACGTGTCCGTTGTCGCTCCGGACCGCGAGCAGAGTGGCGCCAGCCACTCGTTGACGCTGCATCGTCCACTGCGACCGCTGCGGCGTCCAGACGGCGCCTACCAGGTGGACGGCACCCCGACTGACTGTGTGCTGCTCGCACTGGGCCAGCTGTTGTCGGCCAAGCCAAAGTACGTCTTTTCGGGAATCAACCACGGACCCAACATGGGAGAAGACGTGCTCTACTCCGGAACTGTCGCGGCCGCCATGGAGGGGCTGTCGTTGGGAATCCCCGGGGTCGCCTTTTCGCTGGCGAGCAGCGACCTGGCACTGCTGGATTCCCAGAGGATCTGGCTCGAACGACTCATCACCACCATCGTCGACATCTCGCGGTTCCCGAAAGACACCCTGCTCAACGTGAACCTCCCGGCCATTCCGGGTTCTGAGATCAAGGGAATTCGCGCGACGACGCTTGGGAAGCGAGTCTACTCCGAGTCGATTGTCGAGACGCAGGATCCGTGGGGTCGAACGGTCTTTTGGATCGGCGGAGGTCAGATTTCGTGGTCCGGGACCGACGATTGTGATTTCCGCGCGGTCCAAGACGGTTTCATCTCCGTCACGCCGCTCCATGTCGACCTGACTAACTACGAACTGGTCGACGGATTGCGGGACTGGAAGCTCGGAAATTGAGAGACTCCTACGGCGGCTACCGGGCGCGACTCATCGAACAACTGCGCTCCAACGGCATTAGCGACCTCGCGGTACTGCGGGCGTTTGGAGAGACCCAGCGGCACCTATTTGTGCCGGACGCCCTACGCCACCGCGCGTACGAAGACGTATCACTTCCGATCGGTATGGGACAGACGATTTCACAACCCACCACCCAAGCGCGATTCCTGCAAGCCTTGGCGTTCAAGGGTGACGAGAGAGTGCTCGAAATCGGGACCGGGTCGGGGTACCAGACAGCTTTGCTCACCCACTTGGTCGAGCAGGTGCTTTCGATCGAAAGGATCCCCGACCTCGCCCGAGCGGCGCGACGCGCCCTGCAGGCGGCGGGAATCCACGCCGCCACAGTGATGATCGGGGATGGAACCTTGGGATGGAAACCGCTCGCGCCGTATGACGCGATACTCGTTTCGGCCGTCAGCCCATCAGTTCCCGCGCCGCTTCCTGCCCAGCTCGCCGATGGCGGCTGCCTCATCATTCCCATTCAAGATGGCGAGCGCCAGGAGCTGCGTCGGCTCGTGAGGAACGGCAACGACATCGTCCACCACTCCATGGGAGCCGCCACCTTCGTGCCGCTCATTGGCGTCCATGGGTACGGCGACCAGACGGCCCCGTGACTGAGAGCATCGTCACCTGGCTCGCCGAAACCATCCTCAGCCTGGGCTATGTCGGCATTGCGCTGCTGATGACCCTCGAATCGTCCTTCATTCCGTTCCCCAGTGAGGTCGTACTCCCCCCGGCGGGATTCCTCGCCGCCCAGGGCAAGATGAGCTTCGCCGGCGCCCTCTCGGCAGGACTGGCTGGAAGCCTGGCAGGTGCGCTCATCAATTACTGGCTGGCCATCTCCCTGGGGCGACCGTTCCTCGACCGGTATGGCAAGTACGTGCTGGTTAAACAGAAGTCGCTCGACCGCGCCGAACGATTCTTCGAACGGCACGGGGAGATCAGCACGTTCGTGGGAAGACTCATTCCGGTAATCCGGCAGCTCATTTCCGTCCCTGCCGGAGTGGCACGGATGCGGCTCAACCGTTTCGTCGCATACACCGCATTGGGTGCTGGCATCTGGTGTGCCATTCTGACCTACATTGGGTGGGTCGTGGGGAAGAACACCGAGGTCCTGACAAACCTCGATGAGGTGTTGCGGAGCGAGCAGTTTGGCCTCTACAGCCGGCGGGGGTTCATGATCTTGGTTCCGTTCCTCCTCTTGGTGGTGGGTGGCTACATACTTCTGCAACGGCGGCGCCGGCGAGGAGTCCCGCGGCAAGCGACGAAAAGGGAGGACCCGGTTGGTGAGTGAACACGAGGCCTGCCGCTGGCTGATTCGAGGCCGAGTCCAGGGAGTTGGATTTCGCTGGTTCGTGCTGCGGCGGGCCGAAGAGCTAGGGGTCACCGGCTGGGCCTACAATCGATCGGACGGGCAAGTTGAAGTCGTGGGGGAGGGACCCACGGAAGCCCTAGCCCAGTTCGAGAAATCCCTGCGAAGCGGACCACGGTTCTCGCGTGTGGAGAATGTGGAAAAAACCAATATTCCACATGAAGTGATAGATGTTAAGTCATTCACAATAAGGTAGTTATATTTGGCTGAATCATGATGACGAACAGCTTAAGTAAATTCTACGACTCGATCAGGGATGTGCCGGACTTTCCAACCGCAGGTATTCTCTTCCGCGACATCACGCCACTTTGGCTCGACGCGGAGCTGTTTCGGCAGGCCGTCGACAAGATGATCGAACCAATTCGCGAGTTCCGGGTCGACAAGATTCTGGCGGTAGAATCGCGCGGCTTCATCTTGGGAACCCCCATGGCGCTCGAGATGAAGGCCGGCTTGGTACCCGCCCGGAAGGTCGGGAAACTCCCGTGGAAACGCCGGCGGATTGAATACGCCCTGGAGTACGGCGCGGACGCGATCGAGGTACATCTCGACGCCATTGAAAAGGGAGACCACGTGCTGGTGGTG
>JBFHWR010000294.1:0-5060 GCA_041599395.1 Gemmatimonadales bacterium
GCGCAGCGCACCGCGAGAGAAGGGCCGGACTGGCCGGTGCCGATGACGAGAGCATCGTACGCTTGTGCCATCCATGATCTCCGTGAGAGGTCTGAGGAGGGTGGGACCGCCCGCTGCCAGTCGCATCAGCGAGACGATCAGTCCGCGATACGCTAACACGGTGGCCAGGAGCTGGGAAGTCGGTACCGTTTCAGCGTTCAGGATCCCATGGCTACCGTGACTGCGCAGCGAATCGCATCTCTCTGCAATAGGATGATGCTGCTGGGCCTCGTGCGGCACCCGATCTTCCCGCGTGACCCCTTGCGTTTTCCTCCACGCCGAGCCGAGCTTATGCGTATGGCCGCTCCGCACTATTACTCCGCCGAGATGGTGCGCGCACTCCCCGACGACGGTCAGCGGTACGAGACCGTGCATGGCGAGTTGCTCGTGACGCCCTCGCCGAGGCTGTGGCACCAGGAGATCGTGTTCAGGCTCGCCATGCACCTGACGGAATACACCCGCGAGGTTGGCATCGGCCACGCATTCATCTCCCCAGCCGACATCTCCTGGGGTCCGGACACGCTCGTCCAACCAGATGTGTTCGTCACTACGCTTGCTGAAGCGCGGTCCATGGATTGGAAGAACATCCAGACACTGCTCCTGGCCGTTGAGGTCTTGAGTCCGTCAAGCACGCGGGCTGATCGATTCGCCAAGCGTCGGCTCTACCAAGAAGTTGGCGTGCCGCTCTATTGGGTGGTGGGTGGCGACGCCAAGCTCGTTGAGGTGTGGACGGCTGAATCGGTATTCCCTGCCGTGGAACAGGCGGCACTCACGTGGCATCCGGAGGGCGCGGCGGAGCCGTTTCGGTTGGAGTTGGAGGAGCTATTCCGGCCGCTGTGATCTGGGAAGAATAGTGCGGACGCTCGTCGCTGTCGTTGACGACGACTAAAGTCGCCGCTCGGCAGTGTCACTAAAGCGACGAGATCGATCGAGCGTCACTTCAGTGACGGCTGCCAAGCCGCGGCTCTCAGCCGCGGTCTACGGCGTCACCACCCGGACCCCGCTCGGCACCTTGAACTGTAACTCGGGGCGGGGAATCGATGCATTCGTTTGGAGCCGATCCAACACAATGGTCCGGCGCTGCCCGGATACCTCGCGGATATCCATCTTGTACAGCAGGCCGTCCCGTTTGCCGATGGAGATCGTGGCCTCGGTGAACGGACTGTCTTCGTCACGCGGCATCAGCTTGACGACGTCGACCGGGTGGTCGCCGACCGTGTCCGTTCCCACATAGCTGGCGTCGTAGCGCTCGAGCGGCCGGTCGACGAACTGCGCAACCAGGTTGGGCGTGTTGGCGCCTCGCGCCGGAATCGGCTGCCGGATCACCTGGTCCGGCACGCTGCTCGGGGTAAACGCCCAGAGCCACGTGCCGTCGGCCACGATGCGATCGCCTGCTGGTTCCTCGAACCGCATGGCGAACTTGCCCGGCGGCTGGAGGTAGAGCGTGCCCCAGGAATCCTCCGGGCCGCCGAGCATCGGGTTCACGATGGTCTGCTTGAACTCCGCCCGCAGCGTGTTCATGCGATGATACGCGCGTTCCGCCCTGAGCAGTGCGGTCTCCGCATCCTGCGCGACGAGAGGCGCCGCGAGACAGGACATCACGAAGGAAAGTGGCGCGAGTCTCATGCCGTGACCGGTGCGCCCCGTGGGGTTGCGATCTTTCGACCGATGGCTTGCGCAATCGTGCGCGTCTGCCGCATGAGATCGTCGAATTGGCTGGGGTAGAGGCTCTGCGCGCCGTCGGACAAGGCGGAATCGGGAGACGGATGGACCTCTACCATGATGCCATCCGCCCCGGCCGCCACGGCGGCGCGTGCCATGGGGATGACCTTGTCGCGCCGGCCGGTTCCATGACTGGGATCTGCTATGATGGGGAGATGCGAGAGCGCGTGAACAACCGGGATGGTCGTCAGGTCGAAGACGTTTCTGGTGCTTGCATCAAATCCGCGAATCCCACGTTCGCACAGGACCACCTTGTGGTTCCCCTCAGCCAAGATGTACTCCGCCGAAAGCAGGAGCTCCGTGATCGTCGCTGCGATCCCGCGCTTCAAGAGGATTGGAGTGTCGAGCCGCCCGGCCTGTTTCAACAACGAAAAATTCTGCATGTTGCGCGCGCCGATCTGGATCATGTCTGCGTACTCCGAAACCACTTCGAGCGCATCCGTGTCAATCGCTTCCGTCACGATCAGCAGACCCGTTTCCTCCCGTGCGGCTGCCAGCAGCTTGAGGCCGTCGACGCCCAATCCCTGAAAGGAGTATGGTGACGAACGGGGTTTGTACGCGCCGCCCCGGAGCATCGTGGCCCCCGCCGCGCGCACTGCATGCGCCGTCTCCAAAATCTGCTCCTCCGACTCGACCGAACACGGTCCGGCAATGGCGACGACATCATCACTACCGATGTGGACTCCGTTCGCAAAACGAATGACGGTCGAATCGCTCTTCCACTCCCGCGACACCTGCTTATACGGCTGCGTGACGTGAATCACATCGGCTACGCCGGGCAACGCAACGAGCCGTGAGCTATCGACACGGCCGTCGTTTCCAACGAGCCCGACGGCCGTCCGCTGCTTACCCGGCATCGGCCGCGCCTGGTAGCCCATGACTTCAATGGTCTCGACCACCCGCTCGATCTGCTCGCTGGTCGCACCATGGTTCATCACGATGAGCATGGTCTCCCTTACTCCCCTACGCTGAATCGGTCTCCGTCGTGGGCGACCGTCACCGGCCTACCGAATTCTCGAGCAGCAATTTCCCCAGGATTCGCGTCACCAAACACGGGGTAGAAATGCGTCAACACCAGGCGCTCCGCCCTGGCAGCGCGCCCCAGCCGGCCCGCGCGGCTCGGCGTTAAATGTATGTCAATGGCCCGTTCGTCGGGCAATGAGCACTCGGCGAGGAGCAGCGAGCAGTCCGCGGCCCACTCGGCCAGCGCGTCGCTGGGCCCCGTGTCTGCTGTATACACGAATCGGACGTGTTTGTCCCGCACGGCGTACGCCAGGCTCTCATCCGTATGGGGCGTTGTCTGCGCTTCGAGAGCGATGTCGTCGTCGAGCATCAAACTTGTTCCCGATTCGATCTCGGTGACGGCCAGTGGGTATCCGGGTTCGAGAATCCACTCGCCCAGCGGTTCGGCGAGGAGCGTAAATCGACGGTGGAACCCTGGGGGACCGATCAGGGTCAGCGGGCGCGAGCGCGCTGGCTCGATTCCCCACCGCATCGCGAACAGGAGCGCAGGGAGTTCTCCCCAATGATCGAGGTGGAAATGGCTGATTGCGATGTGCGATGCGTCCTGCCATGGAACACCGAACGTGGCGGCACGATGCATCATGCCGGGACCGCAGTCGAGGAGGAGTCGTACGTCACCCGTGGTCACCCAATAGGCCGACGCGGTGCGATCCTCGTGCGGCGCGATGGTCCCACTTCCCAGGACGACCAGTTCCATCGCTATGACCTCGGGTCACGAGAGTTCAGCGCGGGCGCTGCGGTCGGGTGGACACGGCGACTCAACACCAGTCATCCTCGGAAAAAACTCGCCGGCGGTGCGCCGAAACCACCTGCCCCCTGTGCGCTCTCCCGGCCCAGCCGGCGTCGCACGTGGTCGAGCGGCACGTCCGTGACACCAGCGCTAGGTTGCGACTGGCTGCATCTCCCCGAGGCGAACCCCGACGATGGTCGATACACCGGGCTCCTGCATGGTGACCCCGTAGACGGCGTCCGCGACTTGCATCGTCCGAGGATTGTGCGTGATCACGATGAACTGGGAATCGGATTTGAACTCGTCCAGCAGGCGGACAAACCGGATGACATTGGCGTCGTCTAGCGGTGCATCCACCTCGTCGAGCAGGCAGAACGGTGCGGGTTTCGTCAGATAGATCGAGAACAGCAGCGAAAGCGCGACCAGCGCCCGCTCGCCAGATGAAAGCAAATGGATTCGCTGAACGCGTTTCCCCCTTGGTGCCGCAAAGATGTCAATGTCGCTTTCGAGTGGATCGACATCATTGGTCAAGCGGAGGTCACATTCACCGCCCTGGAACAGCGTTTGAAAGACCGCGTGAAAGTGCTTGCGGATCTCTTCGAAGGTCTCGGTGAACATCGCACGGGCGGTCGCGTCGATCTCGCGCAACGCCGCGCTGAGCGAGTTCCGTGCCTCGACGAGATCGGCGCGCTGCTCTTCCAAGAACGTGAATCGCTTGCTTTCCTCCGCATGTTCCTCAACAGCCAGGGCATTCACCGGTCCGAGCGCCTCAATAGCACGTAGCAAACGCTCGGCCTCGTCCTTGAGCGCCTGGGTGTTGCCCTCGACGTCCGGCGTGTTCTCCAACAACTCGGCAAAGGGCTTCTGCCATTCCGCCTCCACGCGCTCGACCGCCGCCCGCCGCCTTCCCTCGAGTTCGGTCATCTCGAGTTCCAGCCGGTGCGACGCTTCCTGAAGCTCCTGCAACTCGGCGCGCCCGCGTTCGAGCGCCTGTTCGGCCTCCTGCAACGCGGCTTCCGCCCGCTGGACGGATGCTTCGCCGTCCGCCGATGCGGCTTCCAATTCCTGCAACGCAACACGCCGCTCGGCCAGCGCATCCTGCCATTCTCCTCGCTGCGACTGCAGGCGCTTCGAGTCCGCTTCGAGCTGCTGGATCTCGCGCTCGAGCGTTTCGATTGCTGACTGCGCACCCCCGTACATCTGTGAAGCCCGCTCTTCCCGGTCGCGGGCGGCCTGTTCGCGTGCGGAAATCTGGGCTTCTTCCACCTGCCAGTGGACCCGACGTTCCCGCGCAGCCTCTTGAGCAGCCTCGTGCTCGGCCAGCTGCGCCCGCAGGTTCTCGAGTTCGGCCGCCAAGTTGGCGCGGCCACCTTCGCCGTCCGTCAGCGCGAGCACGACCTCCCCCAGTCGGGTCGAACGGTCGTCGATGCGCTCGTCGAGCCGCGTCACCCACGCCTGGGCCTCGCTGACCTCCTGTTCGGCTCGCTTGAAGCGCCTCATCGCATCATCATGGTGCCCCTGCGCCTCACGGAGTACCGCCCGGGCC
>JBFHWR010000295.1:0-5023 GCA_041599395.1 Gemmatimonadales bacterium
CATCAGTACGACCCCGACCACCAAAGGCGTGAGGACGAGGATCGTGTCTCTGAGATTTCGGAAATCGGCAAGCACGATCAGAAAGACGACGACGAAGGTCAGGAGAACCGCGATCTTGCCTTCGCGAATCATGACCAAGAGCAGCTCGGCGGTGACGATCTGCGAACTGGAAGCGTAGAAGGTTTGTCCCGATGCGGTTGTGATCTGTCCGATGTCGTTGCGGAACTCGATCGCGTTTCGCCCATCGCGCAGCGCGACGCTCGGGTAGATGAACACCAGATTGCCGATGTCACCTCGTTTCGTCACAAACTGCTGGCGATCCTTCTCGGGAAGATCTTCCCATACAAACGGTCCCTCGACCTGCAGGTACTCACGAAGGCGGTCGAGGCGGTCCTTGTCTTCCCCGCCGACCACGTCGGCGGCTTCGTCCTCAACGAGGTCCCGTATCGCGCGAATGCGCTCGAGTTTTCGATCCTGATCCTCGGGCACCAGGGAAAAGACCGATCGGACCGCTTCGACGGTTGGGGTGAGGGTGTCGAGCCGGCCCTTGGCCTCGACAGCGTCGACGATTTCCTTGACCTCGTCGCGCGAGGCCGCGAGTACGACCCCCGGCGACTCCGAGCGTGTAAACACTCCCCTGGTATTTTCGCCAAAGAGTGTCCGTTCCCTGTTCGTTCCCCTCAGATTCGTAAAATCGTACTCAAAATCGACCCGCACGAAGCCGGCCACAGCAAGGAAGGTGACCACGCCGGTCGCGAAGATGATCGGCCGGGCGTAACGCAATTCTCGCCGGGCGTACGGGTGACCTTTACGGGGATCCGGCCGAATGCGCAGGATCTGGAGCCTCTCGACGAGCGTGATCAGCGCCGGCAGCACGATGATCATCGCAACGAGGGCAAACAGCATCCCGATGCCAGCGATGAACCCAAGGTCGGAAAACCCCTTGAAATCCATGAATACCAGGGACAAGAATGCGGCTGAGGTGGTTACCGCCGTCGTGCTCAGCGCTGTGCCGGTGCGAGCAACGAGCGTTTCAATCGCCTCCTCGACGCCCGATCCTGCGGCGCGGAGTTCGGCGTACCGCGCAAACGCGTGGATGCCATAGTCGATACCCAAGCCGAACAAAATGACGAACAGGAACCCGGTGATCGTATTGAGGCTACCGATGACGAGGTACGTAACGCCGAACGTCCAGCACAGCGAAAACAGTAAGGTGATCGTGATGAGGACGGCTCCGGATAGGCGCCTGAAGTACAGCACGATCAGGAGAAAGACGCCGCCAAATCCATAGACAGCCGTGCCCGCGATGTCGCTTCTCAACAGGTCAAACTCGTCCAACCGGGTCTTGATATTGCCGCCGTAGTACACGACCATTGCCGGATCAAAGGCCTGCGGGTTGCCTTGCTCGATGATTGCGTCGACGTCGGCAAGCATGTTGCGGATGTACGTGATGTCGGTGCTTGCGCTGCTGGGCGAAACCTGAATGACGAGCACGCTGCTGTCGGCGTTTGTATAGAACTCCTTGGGCTCGAAATCCTTGTACGTGCTCTCCCACTCGGCGAGGTCCGCACTTTCATCCGTCTCGTCAATTCCAAACAAATCTTCTACGTAGAGGGGATTGAGTTTTTGTTTCTCCGAATCGATTGTGCGGCGGATCGTTGCGTGGAGCGAATCGAGCTCGTCGAGGCTGAGGTACAGCAGAGCATGTTCCTTGTAGAAGGCCACGTCGTTTTGATAGTCAACGTTGTTGACAAACGAGCTGTTGAGTAGCCGGGGTTCCAGGTGTTCGGCAAAACGCTTGGCGGCGTCAAAGTCGTGCGTCACCAAGGCTATCCGAAGGTTTCCGACGCCACCCACTTCGTCTCGAATTTGATTGAGGGCTTTCACGCTCTCGAATGTCTCCGGGAGGAGATCTGCAAGATCGCTCTGCAGCGTCAGCTTGGAAGCGAGATACCCGCCCACGAGGGCGGTTGCCGCAGCAACAGACAGGATGACCAGGTAGTGCCGGTGAATGAGTTGAGACCAGCGGGAGAATTTGAAGATACGCTCCACTTTGCCCTCGCTCGAATGCCGTTTGCGCAACCGGGGAGAGGTGTTGCGCGTCGTGCAGGAAGATAGGTGGAGGCAGTTGCCGGGCGCATGCACCCCCGGATGGCCTCGCGGCTGGTATCATATGCCGATGCGGGCGGTTGGGTCCCCGCCACGAGGTCCGAGCCGGCAGTGGCGTGGTCGACGCGCCGGGAAGCCCCATTTAAAAGGGATCTTCACGGTTCGGCCACCCGAGAAAAGTGGATCGGACCAGCGAGCCGAGCTGAGGGTCTCCCCCGATTCCGGCCGAGCGGGTCCAACTCGAAGACTCTCCGGGGCTTGGCACGCTCCCGATCGCCGGAACCGGCAGCCTGGGGGTCTAGCGAGACCACGCATCCCCGTGTATCCTCTGAGCGGCTATGTGCTGCTGGCTCGTTAACCTACGGCGCTCCGTCGCACAGGATTGGGCGCCTTGTTGCGGTGTGGGTACCACCCTGTATTCGACCTCATTGGTAAGGAAGAGACTTGCCTCCTTTGGACACTAAGGTATCGCGCGCGCTGGTCTTGGCTGCCGGCGACGGGACCCGCATGGGGAATCACTCCCCAAAGCCCATCCTCGACATGGTGGGCCTGCCCCTCCTGGCTCGAACCCTGCTGAACCTCGAGCGAGCAGGCATCACGGATGCGTACGTGGTCCTGGGTTACGAGGCGGACGCCGTCAGAAACACGATCGAACAGGTCGGCCGATTCAACCTCAAGATCCACTGGTTGTACAACGGGCTGTGGGAGGAGCCGAACGGACTCTCGGCGCTGGCGGGCGAGGGGGTTCTCGACGGGCAGTTCATCCTGACCATGTGCGACCACGTCATCGATCCGGAGATCGTGGCCAGACTCCAGGCGAAGGCCGATGGGTTTCGCGGCATCGACTTGGCAGTCGACTACGATGTCGACCGGGTCTTCGACCTGAAGGATGCGACGAAGGTGCAGGTCTCATCTGAGCGGATCGTCCAAATCGGGAAGTCGTTGCCCCGGTTCAATGCCGTCGATACCGGTGTCTTTCTCGCCTCACCGGCCTTGTTCGACGCCGTGAAGGAAGCGCGAAGCGACGGGGAACCATCGCTCTCGAACGCCGTCCAGAAGCTGGCGAATCGACAGATGGCGCGGGTGACCGACATCGGGGATCTCATGTGGCAGGATGTGGATACCCCCCGTGATGCGCGAGAGGCCGAGCGGAAACTCCTAGCGAGCGTTCGCAAGTCCACGGACGGTCCGGTTTCGCGATTCTTCAATCGGCCGATCTCGCTGGCCCTCAGCAAGCGGCTGGCGAAGACCGGCATCACCCCGAGCCAGGTCACCGTTGCCCACCTGCTGGTGGGTGTGCTGGCCGGTGGCGTGGCGGCAATCGGTGGGTATTTCCCCTTCCTCATTGCCGCTATCCTGTTCCAACTCAGTTCGATCCTGGACGGCGCCGACGGGGAGCTTGCCAAACTCACCTTCCGAGCGTCCGAACGCGGCGAGTGGTTCGATACGATTGCAGACAACATCTCGTATCTGGTGTTCTTGGCGGGATTCACCATTGGCGTCGCACGAACGTCGGTGCCGGACATCTTCGTGGTCCTCAGCATCATTGGATTCTTGCTGACAGTCGGCACGTTCGTGAACTATTATTTCTATTTGATGGCGAGCAAGAAAGCGGGAACGCTCCTCGCCATTCGGCATGGGTTCGAGAACAAGCCGGGCTTGCTGGGACGGACGCTCAGGGTACTGCAGTATGTCACGAAACGTGACTTCTTCACCATGCTCATCCTCGTGCTGGCCATCGCCGGGCGTTTGCACTGGGCCGTGCCGGCCTACGCCACCGGGTTGCTAGTCGTGTTCATTTCCTCCGTGCGACTCAACGTGCGCGGGCTCTTGAAACGCAAGTCAGCGGCGCAGACGCAGACGGAGCCAGTGCCGGACGATGTCACGAAGCTCTCCTGGCTCAAGGAAGACCGTCCGGAAACCGTCTCCGAATCGGTAAACGGCTAGCCCCAGAGTCATCGCGACACTCGAATTTCACACCGCTGCAGACCTTCGCTTTCCGTCAGAGATTTCGTCCGGAGTGTCGGTCCGGGCGGCGGCCTTTACGTCGAAGGCATCCCGTGAAGAGGGTCTCAGAGATAGCGTCCCGCCGGCACCCAACCGCTCGTTTAAGTACGCCACGATAGCCCGCGCGCGATTGCGCCAGGTATAAGCTCGTGAGTCGACTCCGGCCTGCCGGGCGAGCGATTCGCTCCAGCTCACGGACTCGAACAGGCGACGCAGCGTCCTGACGGTTCCCTCGAGGTCGTCCGGCTCCACCAGGGCAGCATTCTGATCGGTCAGCACGGATGCTATATCGGGCAGGCGGGGCGCCACGATCGGCCGTCCCGCAGCCATGTAGAGGAACGTCTTGAGCGGCAACACCGTGCGTCCATACTTCACCAGGGGTTGGCGCGTGGGTGGGATGACGAGCGCGTTGGCGGCGTAGAGGTACCTGGAAAGGTCCGCCAACTTCACCCACGGATACCATCGCACGTTGGGAAGGCGTCTCTGTGCGGACGCTTCGAGGATCCAATCGTCTCGCCGGTCCTGTGAGTATCCGATGAAGACATATGTGAGTTCGGGAGTTGCTTCCGCCAAGTCGAGCAGCGAGTTGGCGCCCTTTTCCACATCGATCCGGCCGGCGTAGCACACGATCTTCTCACCTGCCGGCCAACCGAGCGCCTGCCGCGCTTCTGTGGGCGTGAGCCGGGGCTCGAAGACGTCGGGGTTGTAACCGTTTGGGATCACTGCTGTCTTCGACGCGTTGGCTCCCACCCGGAGTAGGCTTTGTCGCGATGGTTCGGAGTGCGCGAACAGACCAACGAAGTTCATCGACGTCGTGCGGCGTGCCAGGCGCGTGACCGGATCCATCCTCGAAGGCGAATGCACCCGATACGTCTCGAACAGGAGCTGTTTGCGCAGCGCCAGCGCC
>JBFHWR010000296.1:0-5004 GCA_041599395.1 Gemmatimonadales bacterium
ACCTGGACACCCCATCTGCTGCTCCTCTCCACGTCATCGCGGTTTCCCAACGGCATTGCAAACCGCTCGGGCATGGTGGGCCGCTATATGAACGGGCACCGGAATGTCCAGGCGTTCATCAGGTTACCGATCAAGTTGTACCCGGGCATCAACTTCCAGCATAGCTTGGTCACGAAGCAATTCATGCGGCCTGGCCCGCTCGACCGTTACGTCCGCCACGATCTCCGGGTGTGGGAATCCACGTACGGCGCCGAGCCGCGCATGGCGAATGAGGCCGGGGAGATCCTCTTGGGGGATGCGATACTCGCAGACTGGCGGAGGCGGACGGAACACGGCACGGCGCGAGTTCGCGCCTACTATGACGTTTTGCCGGACAGCGAGAGCCGACTCACGCTCGATCCCGGGCGTACGAATGTGTGGGGCGATCCCATGCCGAAAATCCAGTTCCGCGACAGCAGCGTCTCACGTGAATTGCGAGCGTACACGGAGGAAAAGATTCGAGTCCTCTTTGGGGACATGGCTCGAGCAGGGGACGGTGAGATCCTCACGACGAGAGCGAGCGATTTCCAGGATCATCCCGGAGGCGGCTGCCGCATGGGTGACGATCCTGCGACCAGCGTGTGCAACAGTTATGGTCGCACCCACGATCACGACAACCTCTTCGTCATTGGGGCACCGACATGTGTAACCGGTGGCTGTGCCAACGGTACCCTCACGTTTGTCGCGCTTGGGCTTCGGGCGGCGTCGGAAGTGGCGGCGCCGTTTCCGGCTCGTCGGTGACCTACGCCCCACGCGTTTCCCCAGCTCTACTCCATATTGTGCCCATGGCCGTCTCATTGAGTCTCGTACGCGGGCGCGAATGTTTCTGATGGACCTTCTTGCCATCATTGCCATAGTCGCTGGCGTAATTGCCATCACCTTTTTGGGTAGCGCGATTGTGGCGTTCAGGCGCCGGCATCTCTTTGGGGGCAGCTTGGGTGCGATGGCGGGTTTGCTCATGCTGAGCGTGTCCGCGCTGTTTGTCACGATCGGCATCGCCATCCAAGGGTATCGTGCTCTGACCCGAGAGGAAGTCGCGGCGACCGTACACCTGCGTCCGACGTCTCCGCAGCGTTTTGAGGCGATCTTTGTATTTCCGGATGGCCGAAGGGCAAAGTATGAGCTGGCGGGCGATCAGGTGTATGTGGACGCCCACATTCTGAAATGGAAACCTCTGGCCAACCTCCTAGGGCTCCACACTGCCTATGCGCTCGATCGGGTTGGCGGTCGTTACGTTGAATTGGCCGACGAGCGCGACAGTGTGCGGACTATTCACTCCCTCAAACAGGACAAACTGTTCGACATGTACGCGCTCAGAACACGGTACGCTGCGCTTGGGTCGCTGCTCGATGTGGAGTACGGTTCTGGCACCTTCGTCGCCGCCAATGAACCAACCACGATCGAAGTGCGGGTATCGACGACGGGGTTGATGATCCGGCCTCGGGGGCCGTGAAGCGTGGGGGGGACCAGCCCCTCAGGTAATCTGGCGTTGCCATGCTTTGGACAGCTCGAACCAGGTGACGCGGCCTGGCTCTCCACAGGTCCTGATGCCATCTTTCAAGCAGTGCAACAAGGAAGCCGACATCGGCACAGCCGCAGCCATTAACTTGCTGTAGTCGACCGCGACGAGCGGCAGCGTCACGATATGTTGTCAGATCTTCAGCCGTCAGTACGGAATGCACGGTGTTGCCAATCTACGGGTGAGCAGGCGGGCAGTACGGGTGGCCAACGTCCCGGTCACAAAGTCGTCGAACCCCACGATTCCTGATCCATGACGAATCAATTGAGTCGGGTGGAAGCCGCGCTAGGTGGTCGGTATGCGGTCAAGCGTGTGATCGGCACGGGTGGCATGGCAACGGTGTACCTCGCGGAGGACCGGAAACATCACCGAAATGTGGCGGTCAAAGTGTTGCGACCGGAGTTGGCGGCGGCGCTCGGACCCGAACGGTTCCTTCGCGAAATCGAGATCGCCGCTCAGCTCAGTCACCCACACATCTTGCCGCTCTACGACTCGGGGGAGTCTGACGGGCTGCTGTATTACGTGATGCCGTATGTCGAAGGGGAATCTCTTCGCGAAAAGCTGGTGCGGGAAGGTGCGTTGCCGATTCCGGATGCCGTCCGAATCCTACGAGATGTGGTAGACGCGCTGGCAAAGGCGCACGCGCAGGGAGTGGTTCACCGGGATATCAAGCCGGATAACGTCATGCTCGCGGACCGCCACGCCATGGTGACTGACTTTGGTGTCGCGAAGGCCATCAGCGAGGCTTCGGGCCGGGAAGCCCTCACCACGGTCGGTATTGCATTGGGAACGCCGGCGTACATGGCGCCCGAACAGGCGACTGCGGATCCAACGATTGATCATCGGGTTGACATCTATGCACTCGGCGCCCTGGCCTATGAGGTACTCACCGGTCGCACGCCCTTCACCGGCGCGACACAGCGGGCGATCCTTGCCGCGCATATTGCCACGGAGCCCGACCCCGTGGAGCAACACCGCCAAGACCTGCCGCCGGGGCTGGCGACGCTTGTCATGCGATGTTTGGAAAAGAAACCTGCGGATCGGTGGCAATCGGCAGAGGATGTGCTGCGACACGTGGAGTTGCTGGCAGCCACGACCAGCGGTACGGCCCTCACCGTCGAACAACCTGGCGGGATTCTCGGGCGTAATCGGAATGCGGCCGTGATTGCGGCTGCGGTCTTAGGCGCTGGGGCTATCGGATTTGCCGGGTTTGTGCTCAGCAATAGCAGCGGTAGCGAGATTGCGAGCACGGCCGTGGACCGCCAGATCACGTTCCGGGGCAACCTGGGCGATGTGAAGCTCTCTCCTGACGGGCAAACGGTTGCGTACGTAGCAGACAACAACCGCGCCCTGGTCGTTCACGACTTGTCCGGCGGAGGCCTTCACACGCTCGTGCAACTCGATGAACCCGGAGAGAGTGTTCGATGGTCGGAATGGAGCGCGGACGGAACGAGGGTGTTCTTTCAGGCAACGGTCGATTCCGTATCGGGTGTCTACAGCGTTCCGCGGTTGGGAGGCCAACGGAGGCTGGAGGTTGATCTCCGTTCATTCTCCGATGATTTCACGATCTTTCACAGCTTCACACCGTCCGGTGAATACGTCATCTCGGTTAATTCGTGGATTTACGTGGGAACGGCGCCACAGAGCATCGAGCGCGTGACCGAGGATTCCCTGACAGCGAACGGTCAGTTGATCAGGGTCCAGGATGCCCTGGTCCTCGAGGTTCAGGTGTCGCCGGACGGCAGCTGGATCGCATACGCGACCTACGGCGAAGGTGCGCGGATTCAGGGTGGACTGGTTTCACGCGATGGCGTTCGGCGGCATGTCCTTAGCGAGGGAGCTGAGGAGTTCTTTCCAATTCCGCTCCAATGGGACCGAAACGGTCGGGCGATTTATGGCACGCGCGCTGTCGGAAGCCGGGTGGCGCTGCTCAGGTTACCCATCGATGTGAAGGCTGGGGCGCGCGCCGGACCACCGGAGGTTGTCTACAACCAACTCCTGCAGCTTCCGCCGCTGACGGCGGGAAACCCAATTGCGATCTCCCGCGACGGCAGCCGACTGGTGTACGTCGGTGGTCCGCTCAGTAGCAACCTCAAGTTGGTGGAACTGCAGGATGCCCCGCGTGAGACGGCGCGCATGCTCACCACGGGGACTGCATATAATGAAAAAGCGGTGTTCACCCTAGATGGTGCGTCGGTTGTGTACCAGCGCATTACGTCGGATGGGAAACGGGATGTGTACGCTCAGGCGCTCGTGGGAGGCAAAGAGCGTCTGCTTGCGCACCGTGGTGGGTCGAGCGGCTACTGCCAACCTGCAGTTTCACCGGAGGGCCAACAGTATGCGCTTTATGATGTCGGATTCGACGGGAGGACGGCGCTGACAGCGCTCGACCTCGCAACTGGCCGAGTTGACACGCTTCGAATTGGCAGTAGCGGCTGTATGGTCGACTGGTTTCCCGACGGAACCCGCATCTTGAGCACGGATGTGTCGCAGCCCGGAACGTTAACCATACTCGATCTGGCTGACCGGAGCGAAACGCTCATTGAGTTGCAGTGCGCCCAAAAATGTTCCTTCAACCGCGAGCGGCCGGTTATTTCGCCGGACGGACAGCACGTCGCGATCTCCAGCGTTGACGAACTCTGGATTGCCGAGCTCGCGAACGGATCGCTACGACTACTGGTCGGCGAAGGCGTGCAAGTTCCTCTTCGCTGGGGCGTTCAGGCTCCGCTCCACTGGGTGGACGAATGGATCTACTATATACGAGCCGAGACAGCGAGCAGGGGACGGCCTTATCCCAGCATTCACAGAGTGTCATCCCGCGGGGGGGATTCCCAACTGTACGCTGCACTGCCTGAAGATTGTGAACTGCGTGATGTCAGCATCTCGAGCGACCTCTCACGGGCAGTTTGCGTTGTAACCGATCAGAAATTCGACTTACATCTCGTAGTCGGTTTTTGATCCTTCGGCGAGTCGATGATTCCCTCGTAGCGGAGAGCGAAGGCGAAGCACAGCCTCCGTCACTACCTCACGATACCGTCGATCTCGCTGAGATTTCTACTCTATCTCCTCCGGGCTACCACGGGCCTCGGCCATTCCGAAGGCCGGAATCAGCACCTGTTTCGTCGAATTCAGCATTTTTCTCCTCATAATTCAGATCGCCGCTGATTGTCGAGCAACAAAGACCGCTGTCAATTCAGAGCGCGGTTCGACTTAGTCGGGGAGGTTTTTTTCTTCGGGCAATACTTTCGGCTCGTCGACGGTGAGCCTTTCTGCCTGGCAAGGAGAGAGCGATGAACGGCGACACGGAATCCACGAACGGCGAATCTGACGCTCCGCAACCGGAGCAAACGTTGGATACGAGTTCTCGCGAATTCCAGCTTGCGTGGGCCAAGGTTGTGGGTCAGGCCTGGGCCGATCCAGCCTACAAACAGGAACTCATGAAGAAC
>JBFHWR010000297.1:0-4964 GCA_041599395.1 Gemmatimonadales bacterium
CGAGACAACCAGGGCGTGAGCCATCATGATCCGGTCACTTCGCTCCGGTGACGGTTATTCACCGATGTGCTGGGCGTAGTCGGCGGCCGTGAGCAGGTGATCCAGCTCAGCCGGATTGGACATGCTCATCTTGATCATCCATCCCTCGCCATACGGATCTTCGTTGACAATCGCGGGGTTGCCGTCGAGCGCCGCATTGACTTCGACAACCTCACCGGTCACGGGACAGAAGAGTTCGGACACGGCCTTGACCGCTTCGATGCTGCCGAACACATCCATCTTGGTGACCTTTGCGCCGATCTCGGGAAGGTCGACATACACGATGTCACCGAGTTCACTCTGTGCGTAGTCCGTGATCCCGACGAAGACTTCGCCGTGCTCGCCGCTCAGCTTGACGTACTCGTGTTCCTCGGTGTAGTGCAGATCGTCTGGTATCGTGGACATGTCTGATCAGCGGTATAGGGTTTACCAGCGAGGCGTAGGTTATTTCGCGGTGCTTTCGCTGTCAACTGCTGTATTCGAGTCGCGTTGCTCCTGCGTGGCGCGCTGCAGGATCGTTTGCCAGGCTGCCAAGGTCTTCGCGCGGAGCTCCTCGAGCGAGCCACCGTTGTCGATCACCAGATCACTGCGGTCGCGCTTCAGATCCGGCGACCATTGGCTGTCGATGAGGCGGTCCGCGTCGTCGGGACTCAGGCCACGCAGGCTCACCAGCCGGTCGCGCCGTACGGATCGTGGAGCGTCCACGAGCACGACGACGTCAAAGTCTCTGGGGTCCAGGACTTCGAACAAGAGCGGGATGTCATTCACCAAGACGGGTGTGTTGCGGGAGGCTGCTTCGCGGGACAACGCGTCACGTCGTTCGCGGACAGCGGGATGAACGATATCGTTCAGTGCAGCCACTGCGGCCTCGTCCTTGAAAACCAACCGTCGCAGGCGGCTGCGGTCGAGTGAGCCATCGGCTCGGATGACGTCGTCGCCGAACCGTTGCGCGATGGCGCGCAGCACCTCCGAGCCAGGTTGCTGTACGTCGCGGACGAGCTGATCGGCGTCGATGATCGTTGCGCCCCACTCACGAAACCAGTCCACTACGGTTGATTTACCGGCGGCGATATTCCCGGTGACGGCGACGTTCAACATTCCTTCATCCTCAGAGTAGCTGCGTCTGGTCGGCGTCGACCCTGGGGATCTCATGACAGTACCTGCAACGCGCCTCATACGATTCGCTCCCGCCGACCATGATGGTCGGTGAGTCGTAGAGCGCCGGTTGGCCGTCGATCAGGCGTTGGTTGCGGCACGCGGGCTCACCGCACACGATGCAGATCGCGTGCAGTTTGCTCACGTACTCGGCGACCGCCATCAGCTCCGGCATGGCTCCGAACGGTTCTCCCCTGAAATCCGTGTCGGTGCCGGCGATGATCACCCTGACGCCGCGATCGGCGAGTTCCGTGGCAACGGCCACGATCCCCTCGTCCAGGAACTGGGCTTCATCGATGGCTACCACCTGGGATTCGCGACGAACGTCTTCCATCAGCCGTGACGAAGAGTCGACCGGTACGGCCTCCGTCCCGATGCCGTCGTGTGTCGTGACAGTGTACACTCCGCGGTACCGATCGTCTAAATGCGACTTGAAGACCTGAACGGTTTTGCGCGCGATCACGGCACGCCGGACTCGCCGCAAGAGTTCTTCACTCTTGCCGCTGAACATGACGCCGGCAATTACCTCTATCCGGCCTGAGCGCGTGCTTAGTTCCATTGACGAAGCGATTGAGGGGGCCAGGGACGTTACCTCGACCAGATCCCGGAATCAAGGCGCTTGCGGGATCGGCCCCTGTTACGGTACTTACGTGGCGACTGTGCGCCCGCTGCATACCACGAGGAGCGGCGGGCAGCCCGTGATTCCGAACCTGTCAACGTGGGGGTAGCGTGAACAAGAAGGAGCTAGTAGATGCACTTGCGACCGCGGCCGATCTCTCGAAGCCCGAGGCATCACGGGCTGTGGAAGCGCTGTTTGGAGCTGAAGGTCTCATCGCACAAGCGCTACGGTCCGGTGAGAAGGTGCAAATCACGGGATTTGGGGGCTGGGTGCCGCGCCAGCGCGCGGCCCGAGATGGACGCGATCCTCGCACGGGAGGCGTCCTGAAGATCGAGGCGGCTATTGTACCGGCGTTCCGGGCGGGACAAGCGCTCAAGGAGTCTGTGAATCGAAAAAACTAGCCGCGAAGCCGCGTAGCGCGGTCCTGCCGCGTTCACCGCCGGTCGAACCCGGCCGACAATGTCCTCCCGCGTACCACCAGGCCGTGCAGACCGGCGCGAGCGCGCTCGGCCGCATCGGCCTGCACCTCGATGAGGGAAAACGCGTCGAGGATCTCGACCCGCCCGACCTGTTTCTTCGACAACCCGACGGCATTCAGTAGCGCGCCCACGAGATCGCCGGTTCGAATGCGATCTCGTGCGCCGCCGCTGACCCGAATCCGAACCCACGCCGGCAAGTCACCGGGAGCGGTCGGCGTCCTGTCGGACAAAGCCCCCTGCGCGATGGCGGCCGCGACCAACGCCGGATCGAATTCGTCGAACAGCGGCGCCAGCGCCACGAGTTCCGGGTCGGGCACGGCGTCGCGTATGCGGCGGCGGACGGCTTCGTGAACTTTTGTGGTCCGGTCGATTGCGTGGTCCGCTTCAGAGGGAAGCTTGAGCGATCGAGGTCGCTCCACGAGCCGTTGCAAGTAGCTGAATTGCGGGGCACGGAGCAATACCAGCACGTCCCGCGCACGGCTCCTCAGCGCGGCCAGCGCTTCAACGGATGGAAGCTCCGCCGCGATGGCCAGTTCGACCTCAGCCGAGTCAACCGCAGCGCCGATCTCGACCGACGGATCATCGAGAGGCGTCGCGAGATCGCGACCGGGCACCGGATCCCACACGAACGCCGAGGCGGGATCGAGCGCGTCCAGGGCGGCCCGGATGTCCGCCGGCACCCGCGACCAAGTGGTCGTCGCGTAACGGGCGGCGCCCACCGGTTGGTCGGGATCGCCGGTGGCGCGTTGCAGCGGAGCCCGGCGCGCATGGCGTTCCAGGAATGATGTCAGCGGCGTGGTGTCGCTCGTGACGATGATGCGCTGCGCGGCACTCGCTTCCGCGAGAATCGTGTCCAGCGCGGCCGAAAAACCGCAGGCGAGGTGCTGTTCCGGCCAAAGGAGCACAACACGGGTGACCGCGGCCAGCTCGACGCTCGACTGGGAGACCAGATGGAGCAGCGTGAGAGGCGGGAGAATGAGGGTGCCAACAGCGCCGCCCTGCAGCCGGCGGATGGAGCGAGCGTTTCCTCGCGCCGCAAACACCGGCCGTAGGCCCGCAACGTCCCGCAACACGGTTGCTCCCTCATCCGCAGTCGCGACATCGGGGACGAGAAGGACGGAATGTACCGGAGCCGAAGGCGGTGAGAGGGCATCAAACAACGGGACGGTGGGCCACCACGCCGGGGCGCACTGGTAGACGAGGCTTTGGTTGCCTTGCAGCGCCGCCCGCACGGCGGCGTCCAGTTCCACAGCGAATTTCCACACCACGACGCCCTCAGTTGTCAAACAAAGAATCGGACGCGGCGCGCCCAAACGCATGCTATCCGGACGATTGGCGCCGCGCAAGCGAGGGACCGCAACCCGATCATATCTTTGCGTTGACACGGGCCGCAAAGTGCCGATCTTCCACGCATGTTTTCTCGACACCCGCGAGTCCGCTGGAAGGTCCTGATCGGACTCGTGGTGAGCTTTCCCGCAGCTCTCGTCGCGCAGGAGCGCCGTGGCGCTCGCGAGGTGGGCGTGGTCGTCGGCGTTCTGCCTCCCGGACCGCTCAATGCGATTACCGATGTCGCGGGCGTGCGCGTCGGGCACGTGACCATCGCGCGGGGTGACTCGGTGAACACCGGGGTCACGTCGGTGTTGCCTCACGGCGGAAACGTCTTCCAGGACAAAGTGCCCGCGGCCATCTTCGTGGGAAACGGATTCGGAAAACTGATGGGGATGACCCAGGTCCGCGAACTCGGTGAGCTCGAATCGCCTATCGTTCTGACGTGCACGCTGTGCGTCCCGAGAGCAGCCGACGCGGTCTTGAGTTATCTGCTGGCCCTACCTGGCAATGAAAACGTCAGGTCGGCCAACCCGGTCGTCGGTGAAACCAACGACGGCTATCTGAATCATATCCGGCTTCGCCCGATCACCGAGCGTGACGTGTTGGTATCGTTGGAACGAGCGCGAAGCGGGCCGGTGGAACAGGGCAGCGTCGGCGCCGGACGGGGGACGCGGGCCTTCGGCTGGAAGGGCGGGATCGGGACGTCGAGCCGGACGGTGCCCGAGCGCTACGGCGGATGGGTCGTGGGCGTGCTGGTGCAGACGAATTTTGGTGGCGTGCTCTCGATCGGCGGCGCCCCGGTCGGTCGCGAGCTGGGCCAACACTATCTTCGCGACGTGGGAGAGCGCGGTGGGCCGGCGAACGAGCCGATGGACGCGGGTGACGGGTCGATCATGATCGTCGTGGCCACCGATGCGCCGCTCACCGCGCGCAATCTGGAGCGACTGGCACGGCGAGCGCTGGCAGGCCTCGCCCGCACAGGCAGCTCGATGACGAATGGGTCGGGAGATTACGTCATCGCATTCAGCACCGTCACGGTCGAACGCCTCGCTGCTACGGTGCCGGTGACCAACAACAGCATGTCGCCGCTCTTTCAGGCAGTCATCGAAGCGACCGAAGAGGCGATTTACAATTCGTTTTTTTACGCGCACACGATCACGGGACATCGCGGCACCGTGCGAGCGCTTCCGTTAGATTCCACCGTGTCCATTCTCAAACGCCACGGAGCGATCCGACCATGAACGCTCAGTCCACACTGAGCCCCTTTACCAAATCGGAAAACCTCCAGCACCTGGTTGCCTCGGCAACCATGACGATCAGTCAGGAAGCACAGCGCCGTCGCG
>JBFHWR010000298.1:0-4902 GCA_041599395.1 Gemmatimonadales bacterium
ACGCAGGGCGTCGAGCTCGGCGCACACGGACTTTGACAGCAGGTTCATGGCTTTGGCTAAACTCAGGATGTACGCGAACTCCGACAGGTAGCCTGCCGCGCGTTCCGAGGACAGCAGGAACATTTTCCGGTTTTGCGTTCCCGAGCCATACGCGAGCTTGGCGGCCGAGCGTATCGCGGTGAAACACAGTTGATCCAGCACGTCATGGTCTTCATCGCGGCCGGTCACAGCCCGATGTGTTGCAAGAACCAACGCATGACACGCCTTCCACGAATCCAGCTCCTCGTACGGCATGGGTACTCTCCAGTTGAGTCCGATCGCAAATCTCTGGACCGGGAGGTGACCGCTGTCATCGTGGCATTGCCAATCGGTTCAAAAGCACGCACGGGCGGAGGCCAAACGGGACGCCGCGGGGATTTTTTGATCTGGGTGTCTTGTGACGTATCTTCGCGGGTAGGTGCCCATGATTTGGAGGTTGAAAATGACGAATACGGGACGCAGTGTTTCTTTCACCGCGGTTCTTGTGTTTCTCGGAGCCGCCTGCGGGGGCTACCAACCTCCTGCGCAACCGGGTCCCGCACAGGCGAGCGCGGCCCAGGTCATGATCGGAACCTGCCGCACGGTGGAGGGCAATCGATTTGATCTCATCACCGGCCTCGCGGAGGCCCTCAAGGTCGAGTGGTTTCGCACCGATCAGAGTACCGAAATCATCGTCAACGGACGTCCGGCTAGACTGACCGACATCACTGCCGGCACGGTGGTGCGGGTGCGCTACCGCGTTGGCCCGGACGGGTATGTTGCCGAGCGCGTGGAGACGACCGGGACGTACCGTGACGGAGGTGGAGCATGAGGCGGCCCTCTCGAGGTGAATCGGCAGCCGGACTGCTCGCCGGGATCCTGGTCGTGGCAGCATGTGCCAGCTCAGTCAATCTCGGTGACCCCATCGCCGGCTTGAGCGGGGACGAGAAGGATCGGTTTGAGTCCGGACGCCGAGTGTTCCAGCGTGGGTTCAGCCCGGAGACGGGGTTGGGGCCGCTCTTCAACGGTACCTCGTGCGGCGGTTGTCACTCCGAAGAAGCAACTGGTGGCGCCAGCGCCGTCACCGTCGTGCATGCCACCGCGCAGCTCGACAACGGGTTCTGTGATCCGTTAGCGGACAAGGGCGGACCCGTCTACCAGCTCGCCGTGACGCCGGCGCTCCGTGCCGCCCTCAACATCTCGCGCGAGCCGATTCCACCCGAAGCGACCGACACGGCGCGTCGCACGACGCCCGACGTATTCGGGTTTGGTCTGCTTGACTTGATTCCCGACGCGACGCTGTTGGCCCTCGCCGATCCCAACGATGCAAACGGGGATGGGATATCGGGCCGCGTGAACCGGTTCTTCGACGGCCGGATCGGGCGATTCGGCCGCAAGGCTCTCGTTCCGAGTCTCGCTGAGTTCAATGAGGGTGCGTTTCCGGTGGAACAGGGAATCACGGTCCCAAACGTACCAGACGAAGGAACGGTCGGCGGGCAGCCGATCCCGAACGGGGTTGACCCGCTGCCGGAACCCGAGCTCGATGGGAACGCGGTGGACCTCACGAATGCCTTCGTGCAGTTCCTCGCGCCGCCGGCCGCCCGAAGACTGAATGCCCGCGCCAGGGAAGGCCAAGCTGTGTTCAGCGAAATCGGGTGCGCCAATTGTCATGTGCCGTCGCTCCGCACTGGGCCGCACGACGTCGCCGCGCTCTCGAACCGCTTGGTGAGCGCGTACACAGATCTCCTGTTACATGATATGGGCCCAGAGCTGGCCGATATTTGTTTGGGTCTGGTGGCAGAACGCGCGGAGTTCAGGACCGAGCCCCTAATGGGTCTGCGGTTCGCCCGGCGGTTCCTGCACGACGGTCGCGCGAGCTCGATTGAAGAGGCAATCGAACTGCATGGTGGGGAAGGAGCAGCGTCGCGTTCGAGCTTCCAGGGTCTGAGCGATTCACGGCGCCGGGCCCTGCTCGAGTTTTTGAACTCACTGGAATAGCGAGCATTTGACGTCCACCCGGATTCGACCAATCTTCGAGGGTCGGGCAATCCACACTGAAGAGCGGCTAGGCCGCGCACGCGATCCGGAGGCTCCGATGTCCAACCAAATCATGTCTCGCCGAGGCTTCGTTGGAGGAGCCGCTGCAGCGCTGAGCTACGTAGGTCTCGATCCCGAATCCCTTCGGGCCACTGGGCGTCCGTACCGGCTTCCGCGGAGCACGTTTCTGCAGCAAGAGTCCGATGAGTACGACGCTTTGGCCAAGCTGCATTTCAACGAGAATCCGTATGGGCCGTCGGAATCGGTACTCGACGCGATGACCAAGGCGTTCAAGTACTCAATGCGGTATGGCTACCCAGACGGCGGCGTCGTCTCGCATATCGCCGAGCACCACGGCGTCCAGCCAGACAACATCATGCTTGGGGCGGGTTCGGGGGAGATTCTCGAAGTCGTCGGGCTGACGTTCCTCGACCATGACAAAAAGGTCGTGGGAGTAGAGCCATCCTATAGCTCGGTGTATCGGCACGCCAGTGGCATCGACGCAGAGGCAATCAAGATCCCGCTGCTCGATGATTACCGACAGAACATCCCGGCCCTGATTGACGCCACTCGAAAGCACTACCGCGACGTCGGTTTCGTGTACCTCTGCAATCCCAACAACCCCACCGGTCGCACGGTTTCGCAGCGCGAAGTCCGCCAATTGCTAGATGGGATACCGGAGGACGTAATCGTCCTGATCGACGAGGCATATCACCATTTCGTGGAAGACCCCGCGTACGCCACATCGATTCCGTATGTGCTCGAGGGACGCCGGGTGATCGTGACACGCACTTTTTCCAAGCTATTTGGAATGGCGGCCATGCGGCTTGGCTTTGCGATCGCGCCGCCAGACCTGATCGAGCGGATGCGTCCGTACAGCACGGGCAGCGTGAACGCCCTCGTGAAGTGGGGGGCGGTTGCGGCGCTGGAAGATACGGCAGCGCAGCGACGCGTCAGAACCGTGACGCTTGAGCTCAGAAAGAAGACGACGGGGGAACTCGAACGCCTAGGGTACGACGTCATTCCGTCGGACACGAACTTTTTCATGGTGCGGACTGGCCGTCCAGTGCAAGATGTGAGGACCGCGTTTCGTGAGCGGGGAATAGCGGTTGGACGACCGTTCCCCCCGCTGCTCCATCACCTGCGTGTATCCGTTGGAACGGAGCAGGAAATGGGGCGCTTCATGACTGCGTGGAAGGAGATTTTTCCAAGGAAAGCAGGTTAGGGCAACGACGCCCGCCGGCAGGGCGCCGCCGTTTGCCCACGCGTACCGTAGAACGTGCCGTTGATCTGATACCCGAAGCGAACGTTCCCCTCGCGCAGCACGCACTCGGCGTTCAGATCCTGTTGACATCGTGGGGCCCGACGCCGAGCGCGTCGCAGCGCCGGAACGCTCAGGGTCTCGAGGTCCTGATGGCGCTCGTATGCTACCCAACGAGTCCAGACGCATGCACGCGAGACACGCCGTGACACTAATTGGCAGTGCACCGGCTCAAAACAAAGATGCGTCCATCGCGGAGCGGTACTCGCGCTGCCATCGTGAGCGGGGCATCTTTAGCAGTTATTCCAAACCAGGTGGGACATGACCGGTCTGCTCCCCGGTTTTGAGGAAGCCCTAGCGCACCGCTACACCATCAACCGGCAGCTCGGATCGGGCGGCATGGCCGTCGTGTATCTCGCGGATGACCTGAAGCACAACCGGAAAGTCGCAATCAAAGTCTTGAAACCGGACTTGGCGGCGACGCTTGGTCCCGCGCGGTTCCTGCGGGAGATCGAAATAGCCGCGACGCTCAATCATCCCCATATCCTTCCGCTTCTTGATTCCGGCGAAGCGGCCGGATTCCTCTATTTCGTCATGCCGTACGTCGAGGGCGAGTCGCTCCGTCAGCGCCTGGCACGCGAGAACGAACTGCCGGTGCCGGAAGCCGCTCGGATCCTCAAAGAGGTGGTCGACGCGTTGGCCCACGCGCACGAGCGGGGGGTGGTTCACCGAGACGTCAAGCCCGAGAACGTGATGCTGTCGGGCCGGCACGCCCTCGTCACGGATTTCGGTGTAGCCAAGGCGGTAAGCGATGCAGTTGGCCCCGCGCGGCTCACGTCCGTCGGGTTCGCGCTCGGCACACCGGCCTACATGGCCCCGGAGCAGGCCACCGGCGACCCCGGTATGGATCACCGAGCCGACATCTACTCGGTCGGCGTCCTGGCGTACGAGTTGCTTGCCGGCCAGCCCCCGTTCGAGGGCGTGTCCTCGCAGCAAATAGTGGGCGCCCACCTGTCTCAGAAACCAGAGCCCGTGATTCGCCGCCGGCCGAGCGTGCCCACGCGCCTTGCCGATACGGTTATGAAATGCATCGAGAAACTGCCGGCGGACCGTTGGCAGACCGCCGAAGAGCTGTTGACTCAGTTGGAAAGCTATACAACGCCGGTTGAAACCGTGCAGCCCGCGTCGCCACCAGGGCACATCGCCGTCACGCTGGCAGCCGTCGCCACCGTGCTGCTGGCGGTAACGTATGGTCTCACGCGTCTTGCGGGACTCCCCCCGTGGTTCTTCCTGATCGCTCTGGTGCTGTTGCTTGTTGCTGCGCCGATCATCTTGGTCGCCACGCAACGGGGACGGATGCGAGGCGGGCCATGGACGTCGCGGCCCCTCACGTGGCAACGGGCAACCATGGGCGGCGTGATGGCGTTCGCGGCGTGGGGGCTGGTCGCGACGTGGTGGGTACTGTCGAACAGCTCGAATCGAAGCGAGTCGGTGGCACGACCGTCCATCGCGGTGCTTCAGTTCCGAACCCGCGGCGCGCCGGATGACGAACGAGCCGAGTTCTTTGCCGAAGGGGTTCACGAGGA
>JBFHWR010000299.1:0-4897 GCA_041599395.1 Gemmatimonadales bacterium
GCGTCCGCGTGGGAGCACCTGCTCTGGATCCCGCTGTATAATCCCGACTCGCTCTCAGCGCGACGGTATTTCAATGAGTTGGTACGGCTGCGATTCGACTCGACGAGTATGGCGGAGGTCGGCCTGGACGGGTTGGAGTTTTATGACGCCCTCATCGGACTCACGTCGTCCCGTCGTGTGCTCGACGCAGCCACCATGACGCGCATGGCAAGGCACCTCGTTGGCTACCGGGGGTTCATTCCGCCTGCAGGGCTTGTCACAGAGATGTCTGATTACGGATTTCACCGAGCGCAGATGGAGTTACTCGAAGCCGTGCTCGAGCGCGGTGCTCCCAGGAGGTTGGCCGATGCGTACCACCGCCGCGAGTCGACGCTGTGGGCGGCGCGGGGGGCCTGGGATTCCGCCCTGGTGGCCGCCGACCGGTATGCCCGTCGTACACGAGACACGGATTCGCGGCTGTACGGATATCGCCTCGCGACCGTTGGCGCGTGGTTGGGCGTCGTCGACACATCGACTGCCCTCGAGTGGCAAGAACGCGTTGCGCCTGAACTCGGCAATCTCTCGGCGGGAGATCGGGGCGGCGCCGTCTGGCTCAACGGGTTATTGGCGGCCGCGCGCCGCGATTTGAACGGGGTGCAAGCAGCACGCGCCGAACTGGAGCGTGTCGAGTCCGAAACGGCGTCGACCCTCGCGCGATCGCTCGGGGCGTTTGCGCTCGAACTCGAGGGTAGGACAGGAGCTGCCGGGCGCTCGTTGTTCGATCTGGAACGGGAACGGACGGAACAGTGGCATGTGCGGTCGTTGCAGCGCACCGAGTACAGTCCCTATCTCACGGGCATCAACCGCCTGGCTGCCGCTCGCTGGCTCGCAGCCTCCGGCGACACAACGGACGCTTCGCGTCTCTTGACCTGGCACGAGGCAGTACTCCCAGGGGCGAGCGACACACGGCTGGCAGACGCAGCCCTCGCCGCTCTTTCGTTTTTCGAACGGGCGCGACTCGAACAAGCAAGCGGTCGTGAAGCGCTTGCACGCGAATACTATCTCCAGTTTCTGAGGCGGTACGATGCTCCCAGCAAAAGCGTGGAGCACCTGGTGCGTGAAGCCGAGGCGCATCGATTTGGCGCCGAGACGCAGTAGAGATTGGAGATTGGAGATTGGCGATTGGAGATTGGAGAGTGCAGAGTGCGGAGACCGTGTGCACACGTGCACAGTCCGGGTGCGGATCAGGCGGTACAGAGTGCAGAAGTCATAATCGGCAGGGGGCTAGAGTTGAGACTCAGTAAAGGCGGACCGGGACTTGATTGCGATTCGGCAGGCAGCTGAGCGCGGTCATTTCGACCATGGCTGGCTCCAGACGTACCATACCTTCTCGTTCGGTCATTATCACGATCCCGAGCAGATGGGTTTCCGTACGCTCCGGGTCCTGAACGACGACACCGTCGCTCCTGGAAGGGGGTTCACGGAACATGGGCACGCAGACATGGAAATCGTGTCGTACGTGTTGGACGGGTCGCTGGAACACAAGGACAGTATTGGCACGGGATCGGTGTTGCACGCCGGTGACGTCCAGTGCATGACCGCGGGAAGAGGTGTCCGGCACAGCGAGTTCAACCCCTCGGAGGCAGAACCCGTTCGCTTCATCCAGATTTGGATCTTACCAAGGGAGAAGGGGCTTCAGCCAGGCTACGCTGAACGACGTTTTTTCGACGAGGGAAAAGAGGGACGACTCCAGCTGATCGTGTCGCCGGACGGAGTAGACGAGTCTCTCACGATTCATCAAGACGCGCGGATCTTTGCCTCGATCCTGGCTGGTGGCGACTCAGTGAGGCATGTGTTCGACGTCGAGCGCTACGGCTGGGTCCAAGTGGCGCGCGGAAGCGTAGGGGTCAACGGAATCGAACTCAATCGCGGCGACGGCGCCGCGATAAGCGGTGAGAAGGAAGTGGTTTTTGAAGGCACGACACGTGGAGAGTTTCTGTTGTTCGATCTGGGCTGAGAAACGTTCAGCTCTCCACTCTCCGCTCTTCACTTTCAACTCTCAACTCACCACCCAACCCCCGCCGCCGTCAGTGGAACATCCGCCAGTGGCTGAATGGTGGATGTTGAAACGTTGCTTCCTCCGTCTCCCCCAAAACACCGCCGCGTGATCCGGTCGTAGATCCTTGGTTGCGTCCCACGGCAA
The DNA here is from genome assembly GCA_041599395.1 of Gemmatimonadales bacterium. Taxonomy (GTDB): domain Bacteria; phylum Gemmatimonadota; class Gemmatimonadetes; order Gemmatimonadales; family GWC2-71-9; genus JBFHWR01. The sequence continues at coordinate 2,183 of JBFHWR010000299.1, forward strand.
GCGGCGACGGTAGGATCGCACCGGATGCGACAAGAACTGGTTCAGACGGGTCTCGTAGACGAACAGCCCGTCGTCCCGCAAGACTCTGGCAATCTCACGTACCGCCTCCCCGGGGCGGGCGATGTGGTAGCAGGTGCCAAAGTCGATCACTACGTCAAAGGCCCCGTCCGCGAAGGGGAACCGTCGCACGTCGGCGTGATACAACTCGGCTGACACGCGCTGGCGGCGAATCGTGGCGGCAGCCTGAGCAAGCGCCTCTTGGTCGATGTCGATGCCGACCAATCTCGCCGGCTGGCACGACCGGGCCAGCGGTCCTAGGGCGTTTCCGATGCCGCAGCCAACCTCGAGGATTTGCACACCCTTGGGAACGGCGAGAGCGCGAACCATGAATGGGATCTCGAGCGCACCCTGCGTTGTGTTACGCCGCTCGATGTTTGGAAACGGTCGGTACTCGCCGTATCGGCGTCCGATCTGTCTCTTCAAGGTCTTGGACGTCATGATAAAATGCCCCGTCGTTGTCCGGGGCACATGATGACGGGCGGGCGTCAAGAGCGAATCAAGAGTTGGCGAGTCGAGTCCGCGAGCGGGAGCTCGGGAGCATGCCAGTGTCGGGTCGGTACGGCTCCCAACTCCCGGCTCCTGGCCCCCCGCTCCCGGCTTTCTTTACGCCGATTGCGTTGCTGCCTCCATGGCAAGTGTGGCCGTGGGCGTGAGGCCAAACTGCGCTCGCAAGGTGCCCAGTTGTCCCATGTGGTATGACTCGTGCCACATGTAGAACACTATCGTGTCTAGAATGCTCTTCTCCCCGTGTGGTGAGCCTGGTCCAGGCAGGGGTGCGCTGATCTGCTCATCGGTGGCTGACGCCAACACGTGAGCGACCTTCTTTGAAACGGTCATCCAGCTCGCTCTGAGCTCTTCGATGCTCGGGTAATCCGCACCATCGGTCGCGCCCTCCTTGCCGAATGCTTCGGCGAAGGGGCTGGGCGCGTCGTGCCCTAACAGCTTCATGATCTCGTAGCGGTAGTGGCACAGGTGGCCGACGATCCAGGCAATGGAGGCGCCCTCCGCACCTCGTGCCTGGCGGCGGGCGGTTCGGTCATCGAGGTCGTTCGTGACCAGCCCCATGATGAAGTCGGTCAACTTCAGGCTGTCGGCGATTGGTTTTGCGAGGGACATGATCGTATGCTCCTTGAGGTACTCGTGTTGGCTTGTCATTCGCTGACGTGTTTCTTGTGTGCGGGAGCCGGGCCGCATGCCGGATGCCCAAGTGCGCTGCGTAGCGGCGCCCTCATTCGGACGCTGCGCCGTGTACTGCACTGTGAACTATGACGTCTCCCCAATCGCTTCCAGAATCTCTCCGACCAGTTCATTGAAATATTGATTGAACCCTCGCGGACTGGGGCCGAGCCGCACCACGACCATATCCTTGGACGGAATGATCATGGTGGTTTGCCCCATGAAACCGGCCGCTCGGTACGCGTCCGCCGGAATCCGATCAAATGCTCCGCCCCGGTTCAACCAGAAGAGACCCCCATACCCGCGGTTGGGATCGCCTGGCGCTGGCGTGGTTATGAAATCGATCCACCCCTCCGGCAAGATGCGTTCGCCTTCCCATACTCCATCCCACAAGTGCAACAGCCCAAAACGCGTCCAGTCCCAGCCGCTCCCAAAGTCGTATCCGGTGAGGATGAAGTTGCCGTACGGGTCCGTCTCGAGCACGAAATTCCTCGCGCCGATCTTGTCGAACAGCACACGCTGTGGAAAGGTGAGATAATCCTCTCCTGCAGCCTCCACCGTTTGCCGCACGATGCGGCCCAGTGTGAGCGGATCGCTGTTGCGGTACCGGAACTGTGAGTCCGGCGGGAGGTCAACGGGTTGGTTGATGGCGTGTTCGAACACGTTCAATGCATCGAAGTAGATGAGAAAGTGTTCGTTTTCCGCGGTCCAGGAATTCTCGTTCGTAAGCCCGTAGTTTTTGAAGTCGAGCCCGCTGCTCATGCGGAGTAAGTGCTTGATCTTGATATGACGACGCGGGTCGTTCTGCCCGCGCCACTCCGGCACGGGCGCCGGATCCTCCCAGCCGAAGTACCCCTGCTGGATGAGCACACCAATGAGTGCCGCGGTGATGCTCTTGCCCTGTGACCAGCTGATCTGCGGCGTGTTCCTGGTAAAGCCAGGCGCGTACCGCTCGCCGATGATCTTCCCTTTATAGGCGACCACCAACGCCCGGGTGTTGTGCTCCCCCTGCGCCATCGCCCAGTCCAGGGCGCGGCGAAGCTGCTTGGCGTCCACCTCTGGCGGTAACGGACCCATCGCTCCGATGTCGCCGGTAGGCCAGGGTCGTTCCGCCTGGTCGGCACGCGGCACGGGGACTGGCTTGAACCGCACGTCGTCAACTCCAGCCTCACGGATGGTGCATCCCTGGTCGCCGTTGTACTCGGCCGTTCGTTTCGGTATGCCAGCACCCCACACGCTCGCGGTCTTCTGCTCGTGATCGACTGCATACTCGAAGTCGTACTGCCAATTGAACACGGAAAACTGCGCGATGTCCTCAGCCAACACCTGTTCCGGGGCTCGCTGATAATCGCGGCCTACGACGAATACCCCGGAACACAGGTGGTGAGCACTCATGGCTGCCGTGTGTTCGAGTTCCTCGGGGGAAGTGAAGGGCGTTTGTCCGGCGATTGCGGAAGGATATCCCAACATCAAGATGCC
>JBFHWR010000300.1:0-4889 GCA_041599395.1 Gemmatimonadales bacterium
CAGGTCGCGATGATGAGATCCACGCCGGCTTCGGCGGCATAGAAGGCCTTGGCCGATTGGCTCATCTGTGTGGATGCCTTGACCTCGTCACCCACGGTTCGCACCGACCCGATCGCCAAAATGGCCAGGATCGCCACCACCAAGATCACGGCGGGCATTGCAATTCCCGCTTCAGAGTTCAGCCGACCTTTTCCTACAAACGTCATACTCGTGCATCCCTTCTCTTCACGCGAGCTAATTCCTCAACAACACCGTCGTGGTGACCGAATCGGTGGCGAATTTGTCAGACCCTGCGCGGGTGAGCCTCGTCGGCTGTGCGCGCTGGCTCTGGCCGCGCAGCGTGATCTCCACGCGCGCTACCTCCTTCGGCTTGTTAGTCTGTGTCCCATCGGCTTGGAAATAGCGAAACTCCAACCCGCCGTCATCAGAACTCGCAAGTGGACCGGTGAGCAGCTCGTAATCCGTCGCGCTCCCGACCTTGCGGCCGAGCCACCAACGTCCATCCCACTCGAAAATCCCGTATTCCACGCGGCGGAAGGCGTGGAGCGTCGTGCCCACGGCCGGTGAGAGGAGGGTATCGCTTGCCTGCACGACCAAGTCGGGTACGTGCGCCGCAGACCAGGCACAGCTCGAGAGTCCACCACCGCCGCCAGTCCACGTCGTCACCGTCCCGGCGCTCTTCCACTTCGCGCCATCCGGCACGAGAACCGAATCCTGGAGCGTCGTTCGGAACGAGCCGCGCGGGCGCCAGAGAGCAAACCGCGGCTCCGTGGCGTGCACGCCGCAGATCACGCCGCTTCCGGTGACCGACCGGAGCGTCAGCGATTTGTTCTTGATGATGTAGAGGTCGCCTTCGCTTGCGGACGCATGGCGGAGGTCGGTGCTCAGCATTGCCACGGCGCCACGCAGGGTCTCCCGCACGTCCTTCACCTCGACCTGCCCGCGGAGATAGCGCGACTGATTGAGCAACAGTCCGAACACGGCCGTCATGAAGACGGACGAGATCAGCATATAGACGAGCAGCTCGATCAGCGTGAAGCCACGCGACGGACCTGAAGGCGTCAGAGTTGCGCTCGACAAGTTTGTCATGGTTGATTCGCCACGTACGTGGTGAATGTGTCGCTCACCGTGCGTCCCAGGACCTGCCGCGGGATGACGACGATGACGTGACGCGGGTTGTCGCCTTGGACTTCCCAGGTCACCGTGTGTCCCTGGACCGTGGCGCTTCCGGTCTCACCGTCCAGCGCGGCCCATCCCAGTCCGCGCAACGAGTCGAGCGTGCTCTGCGCGATGGTCCACTCCGCCATGTGACCCCGGCCCGACTGGAGCGCCCGTGACGTCGTGAGGCCGATCTTCGTGAGTCCCAGCGCCGCAACCGAGAAGATCGTGATGGCAATCAGCACTTCGATCAACGACATGCCGCGTGCATTCGCGGCGCGTGCGCCGTCCCAGGCCGGTCTCATCGAATCACCTTTCCCAATGCGGTCGTGGTCACGGAGTCGGTCTCGCCGTGGCTCGAAAACGTGACCCTAAGCGGACCCGCTTCACAGGCGCCTTCGGCGGTGGGCAGCCCTCGCGCATCGAAGCACAGCAGCGTGAGGTTGCTCGTCATCGTCAGATTTTTCCCGCGAATTCTCCGCACGGGGCCAACAGTGTCCTTCGCGGTTGCCGAAAGGCTGGTGTCCACCTCGACCCACCACGTCCCGGCACTCGCGTCGATGTGCAACTCGGCCACCTGGCGGTACGCGAGGGCGGTCGCCTTGGTAAGCGACTGCGCTGAAATGAACTGTCGCACCATTGAGCGCCGCCTCGCATCTTGGGTGGCTTTTGCACTCGAGGGCACCACAGCCGTCACCAGCAGGCCGAACAAGACTAACGTGAGCATCAATTCCACAATCGAGAAGCCGCGTGTTTTCATCACGTGTCCCAGATATTGAGAGGCGCAGTCATCACGTCAGCAGACAAGATGCCAAGCAGACAACGCCTTCAGTTGCAAGGTGTTAGCAGTTAGAGAGAGGGATTCGAGGTAGCATTCTGCGGCGGTCTGCATGCAAGATCTTTCACTGGTCTCGAGCGCGACAGGACGCGGGAAGTGTGAGACGTCAAGACTAGTGAGTCTGGCAATCTGGGAACGTGACGCTAGGCACAGGCGCCAGACGGTCGAGACCGATTAAACATGACGCTGGACGCAAGACGCGGAACGCGGGATGCAAGCGGCGGACGCCGGAGGGTCCTACGCCCTTCCTCTCTTGCCGGAAGCTCCCAGATAGATCGCCGCGAGCGCCAGCGCCACCCCGACGACATCCGTCACCGCGGTGGCCCGTTGGAAGAAGAGCACGTCCCAGATGAACGCCAAGGAAGGCTGGAGCAACAGAATCAGGCCGGCTCGCGATGCATCAACACCGGGAAGTGCTCGGGCGATCATGACCCAGCCCACCACCTGCGAGACCAGAGCGTAGGCGACGAGCGCCGCCCACGTTCCCGCGTCCGGTATGCTGAGGCTCTCACCTTCCAGCCGCACCGAGATCAAGAGAAAAATCGCCGCCGTAAACGAGAGCAGTGCCATCGTGGTCACCGCGCTTCCGGAATCGCGTTGCCGCTGAGCTGCACGCAACACCAGGAGAAAGGCGGCGTAGAACACCGCGGTCAAACCACCAAAGAGAACACCAAGCTTGAAGTCGGTGCCGAGCCGGTCCCACCGCAGCCCGAAGATCAGAAACAAGCCGAGCATCGCCATCGGGACGGCGAGCACGAGTCGGATCGAGGGACGCTCGCGGAGCGCCACGATGCCGAACGCAGCCAGGACGAACACCTGGAAGTTCCCGAGAATCGTCGCCAAACCCGGTCCGACGAGCTGAATGCTGCGGTGCCAGACGGCAAGATCGATGGCCAACAGCATACCCGCGACCGCTGCCAGTGCCGCCGCACGCCGTCCGAGGCGGCGGCGTTTCCCGAAGACGAGAATAGCAGCGAGTGCCATGCCGCCGAAGAGCGTGCGATAAAAGCCTGCTGCCGTCGGTCCCACCTGGGCGAGCTTCACGAAGACTGGCGAGAAGCTGATCAGTGCTGCCCCGACTACGAGCTGGGCGGTCGCGCTAACGCGAACGGCGGTGGCGTTATTCGTGGCCAAGAGAGGGGTTGGGGAGTAGGTGTTAGGTGTTAGGTGTTAGGTGTTAGGTGTTTTAAGGGGACAACCTCCAGAATCCAACGCCCTACGTCTTGCGTCTTGCGTCTTGCGTCTTGCGTCTTGCGTCTTGCGTCTTGCGTCCTGCGTCCTGCGTCCCCCAAACCTCCATACGCGCCCCCAGTTCCTCGTTTGCACTCGCCGACGTAGATTCAACAGCAGCTGATCCCCGCACAGTCTAACACATATACTGTCTACCGCACGATGAAATCATCAACGACATTCGCAGGCGCCGCCGCGGTTTGTGTGGCACTCGCCGGCTGCGCAGCCGAACCCACCGGTGATCCGGAGATTCAACAATTGATCGACCAGTACGCGACCGTCTCGCTGACCGCAGACCTATCGACCTTGACCGACAGCGAGCGCCGCATGATCCCCGTCTTGATCGAGGCAGCGGAGCAGATGGACCCGCTGTTCTGGGATCAGGCATACGGCAACCGCGACTCCCTGCTCGCGAGCGTGCGCGATCCTGCTCTCAAACGGTACATCGAGATCAACTACGGCCCGTGGGATCGTCTCGCCAACGACGCGCCGTTCGTGGACGGCGTTGGGCCCAAGCCCGCCGGCGCCAATTTCTACCCTGCCGACATGACGACCGCCGAGTTCCGGATGTCGCTCGATGCACCGGCCGACGTCGCCGAGCGCCTACAGGACCTGTACACGCTGGTGCGGCGGAACCCCGATGGTTCGTTGAAGCCGGTTCCCTACCACGAGGTGTATTCGGAACAGCTGGCCGTTGCCGCGGAAAAACTCCGGGAAGCCGCCGACTTGGCGGACGACCCGGGGCTCGAGCGGTATCTCGAATTGCGGGCGGCGGCCCTGGTCTCGGACGAGTACCGGGAGAGCGACCTCGCCTGGATGGACATGAAAGACAACACCATCGAACTGGTGATCGGCGCGATCGAAACGTACGAGGACCAGCTCCTTGGCCAGAAGGCCGCGTACGAGGCCTACGTGTTGATCAAAGACAAGGAGTGGAGCGAGCGGCTGTCACGCTTCGCCGCGTTCCTCCCCGACCTGCAACGCGGGCTCCCCGTGAGCAATGCGTATAAACGGGAGACACCGGGCTCCGACTCGGACCTCAATGCATACGACGCCGTCTACTACGCCGGTGACGCCAACGCGGGGTCCAAAACGATTGCCATCAACTTACCGAACGACGAAACCGTACAACTGGAAAAGGGCACGCGGCGGCTGCAGCTCAAGAACGCCATGCGAGCCAAGTTCGACAAGATCCTGGTGCCGATCGCCAACGTGCTCATTGCGGAGGACCAGCGACAGCACATCACCTTCGACGCGTTCTTTGCAAACACGATGTTCCACGAAGTTGCTCACGGCCTCGGCATCAAGCAGACCATCAACAGCCGCGGAACGGTGCGTGAGGCTCTGAAGGAGCACGCTTCGGCGATGGAGGAAGGCAAGGCCGACGTGCTCGGCTTGTACATGGTGACCGAACTGTACGACCGGGGCGAACTCACGGACGGCGATCTACGTGACAACTACGTGACGTTCCTGGCCAGCATCTTCCGCTCGGTTCGGTTCGGCGCCTCGAGTGCGCACGGCCTCGCCAATATGGTCCGCTTCAATTTCTTCCGGGAACAGGGAGCGTTCTCATATGACGAAGTGACTCGGACGTATCGGGCGGATTTCGACAAGATGCGGGACGCCATGCGGGCCCTCTCGAAGCTCATTCTCGAACTGCAGG
>JBFHWR010000301.1:0-4887 GCA_041599395.1 Gemmatimonadales bacterium
CATGCGGCCTGAGCACTCGAGGCCCATCCCGATCACGTCAGTGATCGGCCTGTCCTTTGTGGCTTCGGAATAAATCTCTCCGAGGCCCGTCTGGACGGCGATGACTCTCGCCTCGTAGGTCAAACCCATGTCGCCGTAGTAATTCCATTCAGCAGGTATCTGCTCGACGGTCTCCCCCTTGTTCGTCACGAAGGGTTGTGCCTTTTGCACCCATCTCACGAAGTCCTCGTCCGACATGCCGTACGTCCGGGCCTCGACCATCTTCGAATCGATCAGGCCAAGCGTCTCGCCGGCAAACGGGCCCCAGTTCTCCGGTAAATAGTAAGCGCCGGCATAGTCGTCGTTGTTGGCGGTTCCGGGGTTTACCTGGACTGTTCCTTTGACGTTGATGCGAGGGTAGTCGAACAAACTCATGGTGCGCCTTCCTGTGCGATCACTGTTGTGGCGTTGATAGCGCGACGGCGGCGGCGCGCTTCACCCAAAAAACTCATGCCACTGGCTTCTGCGCATCCAACCATTCGATCAACAGCTTGCGCCGTCCCGAGGACATGGACCGGGTACTCGGCACGAGCCCAGGGTTCGCAAAGTCGGTTTCCCACAGTCTCAAGCGTTTTATGATGCTGTCCCATTGCCAGATCACCTCGTTCGCGGCGAAGAGCGGGAAAATCTTCTGAGCCATCTACCGAAATAGCAGCGAAATTTGCTTTCTTTCGGGAGTCGGCCACAATCGGAGAATTGCTGAGATCCGACGGCGGTGAGTCGGAGTGGACCGTGGCAGATGCGGAAACCTCGGTTTTACGACCGCTGTGGTGCGCATCCAGTTGCATCTTGGACAGAGTATCGCGCGAAATGCTCGTCCATGTCGCCCTTTGACGATGCGTGCGTCCATTGGTGTTCGGACTTCTGGAAGCAGAAAGCCGGACGGAATCCGATTGCCGCGGGTCGCTCGGCGGCATAGTCTGTGGCTTTCGCGCCGCCGTCGATTCCGGGCATTCAAGGCCGATCGGTACTTGCGTGGGCGTGTGGAGGCGCCCCCGAACGAGAAAGGAGGGACGCTGCATGGGCCAACCCCGGGTCGACGACACGGTCGCGGTCACGCGTCCCCGACTTCGCTGGACGTTACTGTCTCTCGCGCTCGTCGCTCTCATCGTCGGGCCGTTTCTGATCTTTGGCTCCGACTTGGAGAGCTGGAGCGCTGATGCGCTCCGGTCGGCATCGGAATACCGGCTCTGGACGGCCGGTTTGGTCGTGTTGCTCCTCGGAGCTGATGTGCTCCTTCCGGTCCCATCGAGTCTCGTGAGTACGCTTGCCGGAGTGGTCTTGGGGCTGGTGCGCGGGGCGGGAGCGTCGTTTTTGGGTATGACGCTCGGCGGTGTCATCGGGTACGGAATCGGCGCAACTGCGGGTAAAGGTGCGGCAACGCGGGTGCTCGGCGCCCGGGAACTCTCGCGGCTCGAAGTCGCGACCCGGCGATTCGGCGATTGGACCATCGTCTTGACGCGTGCAGTCCCGGTGCTCGCGGAGGCCTCGACCGTGTTTGCCGGCATGGGTTCGATGCGTTTCGGCAGGTTTCTTGCTTTTATGGCACTGTCCAACCTGGGCATCTCACTGGTGTACGCCGCCGTTGGCGCCTACGCCGCAGAAGTGCAGTCGTTCTTCTTGGCACTCGCGGGCGCCGTACTGGTTCCGCTGATCGCGGCAGCGCTGGTGGGACGATTGCGGAAGCATGAAAGTGGCTAAGCGTGCCTACGTTGTTCGGGAATCGGGAGCCATCCCCTATGCAGCGTGATCAGCGATGTGAAAAGCCAAGCCACTCGGGACGCGCCCTTGTATGCAGTGTCTGTGCGATGCTGCTGCTCGAGACTTCGGCTGCGTCTAGCCTTCTGGCACAGATGGACTCACTTCGCCCACCGCTTCACTACCTCGACACGGTTGCGGTCGTCGCCCACCGCGCTCCAACGGTGCTGCGCGAGTCCGCCGCGGCCACCACCGTGTTGACCCGAGACGTGATCGAGCGGATACCGGCCCGTACGCTGACCGACGTGCTCCGGTACGTCCCGGGGTTGCTCTTCGTCGAACGCGACGGCGCCGGTGAGCTGCCGATGGCCGTTGTGCGCGGGTTCTTTGGCGGCGGTGAAACCGAATACGTGATTCTGACGGTCAATGGCGTACCCGTGAACGACCTTCGGACGGGACTGGTGGAATGGTCGCGTATCCGGCCCAGCGACGTCGAGCGGATTGAGGTGTTGCGGGGAGCGGCGTCGACGTTGTACGGAGACGCGGCACTGGGGGCCGTCATCAATGTCGTGACGCGAGACGCCGGAATACCTGTCGGCGTGGTGGGTGAAGCCAGGGCTGGGACGTGGGAGGATGCGGGGGTAAGCATGTCGGTTGGTTCCATGCTTGGCGATGGCCTGTTCAGCGGCAACGTCACTGCAGACCGCACTGCCGGGTTCCGCGCGCATTCCGATGCCAGCAACGTCCTCGTATCCGCCGGATATCGCCGATCGAGACGACACCAGACGTCGGTGTCGGCGCAGATTGGAATCCAACGACGCATCATCGACGAGGCAGGACCGCTTGCGACAATGCAGCGGATCGGCGATCGGCGACAAAGCCACCCGCTGTACGATGACGACCGGCGGAAGCGGACGACGTTCCAAGGTACCGTCGGTGTCCGTCACCGGATCAACGAGCGCCAGCGGTTCGTGGCCGATCTTCGCCTGCGGAGACTCGGCCAAGATCAGACCCGGACAATTCTGATCACACCGGATTTGGGCGACACGCAGTTTCACGACGAGGACGATCTCACGCTTTGGAGCCGAGCCCAGTGGGAGTGGAGCCGAAGCAGCTGGCAGGTGATCGGGGGTCTCGAGTTTGCAACCGGATCCTATGACAGCCGTTACTTCGACTCCGCCATCCGTTCGTCGTTACTGAGCGAGAGCGGGGGAGCACGGCATGAGCTTGGGCTGTACGGTGAGGTGAGGCGGAGACTGGGGAAGCGGTTACAACTATACGGCGGCGTTCGCGTGGACAACGTGATCCTCAGCAGCGATGTCACGCGAACGGAGGAGAATGACAATGTGTTCCGGCGGGTGTCGCCGCGGATCGGACTGAATTTCGCGTACCTGCGCGGCGCAACGTTTCCAGGGAATGTGTACGCGTCCTGGACGCTCTCCTTCAAGGCGCCCACGCTCGATCAGCTCTACGACGTCCGGGTGATCTCGACGGGTATTCCCGGCGGGGATTTCACGATTTCCAACGGCGCGCTCCGCCCGCAGACGTCGCGTAACGTCGAGGTCGGCGCGTTTCAGCGGATATCACTTGGAAACCCCTCCGCATTTCTGGAGCTGGCGGTCTCCGCCTACGGCCTCAGCGTCGACGACGAGATCGATTTTGACATCAACACGTTTCGCTACGGCAACATTCAGGAGAGCCGCCATGAGGGTCTCGAGGCGGGAATCAATCTGCGCATGACCCGACACGTGGGCGTACGTCAGGCGTTGTCATTGACCCGCACGGTGTTTCGAAGCGGCGAGCATCGGGACAATCGTCTCAAGAACATCCCGGCTGCCAGTGTGATCAGCGCGATCGACGTGGACCCGACCGACAACCTTGCGGTAACCGTGTCTCACCGATTTGTCGGACAGTCGTATCTGGATGATGCCAACGCCGAGATCCTGCCGGGTCGTCACGTCGTGGATGCGTCTATCGCCTGGATGTGGCGCCGCTACCGTTTCTCTGTGATGGCAAAGAACGTGACCGGCGTGAATGCGAGCAGCCTGGGGTTTCTCCTGTTCAATCCATCCACCGGACAGCAGGAACCACTCGTGTACCCAATGGGCGGCCGGTTTATCCGGGTGGGGGTGTCTCTCCGGTCCTGATCGCGCCGGCATCGAAAGCGACGCACGGTCTCACTGTCGCGACTGACAACAGGGCCCTTTTTTGTCAGAACCGATATCCGACCCTTGTAAGAATACGAAAGGGTGCGCCGGGATATGCGTGCAGATAATCAAACCCCCCGATCCAGTAGTTCTTGTCGAATAGGTTGTCGACGTTGACGGCGATATCGATTGCGCCGAGACGGTAGGACAGCGCGAGATCGACCACCGTATACGCCGGCCAATCCGCGTAGAACCGTTTCCCGGACTGAAGGTCAGTACTCAGAAACCGATGCCGACGGGACGATGCGTGAGTGATCCCGAACCCCACCCCCAGATTCCGTAGAGCGCCCTGACTGATGACATGTTTTGTCCAGAGCCGGGCCAGGTGTTTGGGAGCGCCCCATAGTGGAAGTCCCCGTTCGGACGCGTCGTCCGATTCCTCGATTTCGGTCGGGTTGTAGGAATAGTTCGCGCTGATGCTCAAGCTGGGTATGATCTGACCCACAACGTCCACTTCGATACCGCGTGATGTGACACGTCCGAGCTGTTCCAGCACCTCGTTTCCCAGGGCGTTCACTTCACCCGTTGCCTGGAGCACGTTCGCCTTCTCGATTTCGTAGAGGGCGAGCGACGTGAGCAGCCGACGGGCAAGGAACGCTCCCTTTGCGCCGACTTCGAACTGGCGGCTGGTCTCGTGGTCAAACGGTTCGGCCCGACCATCGGGACGATACAACACAGGTTGGTAGATGAAGGTCGGGCTGACGGGCACGAACCCGTGTGAGACATTCCCGTAGACATTGATCTCGTCCGACAGGCCTGCCGTCAGGCCGAAACGTGGTACGAAGATACGTTGATCCTGTGCGCTCGCCTCGTTCGGGAGCGACAGGTCTTGCACGTCGCGATAGAACTCCCACCGCAAGCCGATGAGTGCCTCGAGCCGAGAGGAAAGCTCGATCTGATCTTGCAGATAGACACCGAGCGTTCGGTACTCGTCGGCGCGGTC
>JBFHWR010000302.1:0-4832 GCA_041599395.1 Gemmatimonadales bacterium
CGACGAGCCGCTAACCGGGTTGGATGAATCAGCCACGACAATCGTCTTCGATGTTCTTCGCGACCTGAGAACCAGAGGGAGGGTCGTCGTGGCGGCGACGCACCAGCTCGCCACCCTCGTCGAGCTATCCTCCCACGTGGGGTTTCTGGTTGCCGGTTCCCTCGCCGCGCTCGAGCCCGTGAACCATCGCGGCCCGGCGGAGATCATGTCGCGCTATCGAGAGCTCGCGGCCGATGGGTGACGCCCAATTCTGGCGCGCCGCATTCGCACTGGCGGGGAAAGACCTGCGTATCGAATGGAGAACGAAGACGGCGTTCGCGTCGTCCCTGGTGTTCGCGGTGCTCGTACTCGCCGTGTTTTACTTCATGCGAGATCCAACCATCGTAACGCTGGTCGACATCGCTCCCGGCGCGCTCTGGGTGACCATTACCTTTGCAGCAATGCTCGGCCTGAATCGCGCGTTTCTCTTGGAGCAGGAGAACCACTCGCTCGATGGGTTGTTGCTGACGCCGGCTCCCCGCACCGCCATCTTCGTGGGAAAACTCCTCGGAAACCTCGTGTTCGTCTTTACTGTGGAACTCGTCTCGCTTCCCCTCTTCATCTTGTTCTACGACCTGCCGCTCGGGCGCGAACTTCCCACGCTGACGCTGGTGATGGTTCTTGCCACCGTGGCCTTCGTCACCGTGGGGACGCTGTTGAGTTCGATGGTGGTGCGGACACGGTTCGCGGAACTCATGCTCCCGGTGCTGCTGCTGCCGTTTCTCGTACCGCCGGTCGTCGGAGCCGTTCAACTCACGGCGCGAATCTTGGCGTCTCGTCCCTTGAGCGAGCTGTCAGGTTGGCTTAAGCTGCTCGTGTCCTTCGATGTAGTATTCCTGGTCTTGTGTGTGCTACTCTTTGAGGCTACCCTCGACGAATGAGTCGTTACGACAGAGCCGCAAGCATTGCCCGTACCGGCACCTGGCTGTCCGGTATCGCCCTCGTTGGCCTCGTTGGCGTCTATATCCGTGCGCTCGCGTTTACACCGATCGAACGCTTCCAGGGGCCGGCCCAGAAGATCTACTATATCCATGTGCCGACGGCGTGGGCCGCGCTGATGGCGTTCAGCGTTACCGGTATCGTGAGTTTGCTCTATCTATGGTTGCGAGACCGAAAGCTGGACGTGGTCGCGGCGTCTTCGGCTGAAGTCGGGCTGGCGTTTTCCGTCGCGATGCTCACCACCGGCCCAATCTGGGGGAAACCCATCTGGGGAACGTGGTGGTCATGGGATGCGCGACTTACGTCCACACTGTTCATTTTCTTGCTGTTCATCGGGTACCTTGTGCTGCGAAATGCGCTGGGAGATCCGGAACAGCGAGCCCGCTATTCCGCCGTGCTCGGCACGCTGGCCATCGTTTTGGTGCCGTTCATTCACATGACAGTCTATTTGTTTCGCACGCTGCATCCGCGGCCGATCATCGCCAAACCCGGCGCGCCATCGCTTCCGGGCGAGATGCTCGTGACCTTCTTTCTGTCTCTCGCTGTTTTCACAGTGCTGTACATCGGCTTTGTCATGCAGCGGTACGCGCTCACCGTATTCGAGGACATTCGGGAAGAAGAGGCGGCGCATGCAGTATCCTGACAATGGCGCGTACATGGTCGCAGCGTACGTGGTCACCGCGGTGGTCGTCGTGGCCTACGCTGCATGGCTCTGGTACCGCATTCAGAAAAACCGCTGAGCAGAGAACCCACTCCATTTCAGAGAGCCGTCGAGCGGTGCCTCTACTGCGCATAGGAACAAGAGGAAGCGATCTGGCGGTGCGGCAGGCCGATCGAGTCCGGTTGCTGCTGCAAAGCTCTGGCGTACGGGCCAAACTCGTACACATCAAGACTGCGGGAGACCGCGGGGTGTTCCTGGCAGGCGATGAACCCGTCAAAGGGCTGTTCACCAAGGAACTGGAGAGCGCGCTGCTCGATGAACGGATCGATATGGCGGTCCATTCGCTCAAGGACTTGCTCACTGTTCAACCGCTTGGTCTGACACTCGCCGCGTTTCCGGAGCGCGAGGATCCACGGGATGCCTTGGTTACCCGCACGGATGAGACGCTGAGCGCGTTGCCGGCGGGATCCCGTATTGGCACTTCCAGCTTGCGACGACGAGCTGCATTGCAGGCGGAGCGGCCCGACCTTCAAGCGGTCCCGCTCTCCGGAAACGTTCCCCGGCGCATCCGGCGAGTCGACAACGGTGAGATCGACGGCGCGGTCCTCGCCCTGGCCGGTCTCATCCGCCTGGACCGTCGCGATCGCGCGCAGCCGCTCGATCCCCGGCGGTTCGTCCCCGCCGCAGGGCAGGGCGCCCTGGCAGTACAGGTTCGAACGGACGACACCTCGATCCTGCAAGTCGTGCGCGCCCTGGATGACCACCGGGTGCGAAGCGCGGTCGAGGCGGAACGTGCGGCGCTCCGTTGGCTCGAGGGAGGCTGCAAGGCACCGGTCGGGGCGCTCTGCCAGGACGGGGTGCTCCAGGTGACAGTGTATGCGCCCGACGGATCCCGCAGAATCTCCAGCGAGATCGTTGTGGATCCGCGGGCGCCGGAACGAGCCGGACAGCAGGCCGCCCGCGACCTCTTGAAGCGGGGAGCCGGAGAGTTCATCGCGGAGCACACCAGGAACGAAGCAGCACAGCAGGAATCGTCTCCGTGAGTCGCTTTCCGGCTACGCGCATGCGGCGGCTCCGCCGCTCACCGGCCCTCAGACGTCTGGTGCAGCAGGCTCGACTACATCCGTCGCAGCTCGTATGGCCGCTCTTCTTTACCCAATCGGGAACCCGGCAGCCGGTGGACGGGATGCCGGGTGTCCACCAGCATCCGGTTTCCGATGCCGCCGACATCGCGCAGCGTGCCGTTGGGCTCGGCTTGGGGGGCGTCCTCGTCTTCGGCATCCCAGACCGAAAGGACGAAGTGGGATCGGCAGCCTACGACGAAGATGGGATTTCCCAAGAGGCGGTCAGGGCGCTCAGGGCGGCAGCGAGCCACCTGGTGGTCATCGCCGACACGTGTCTCTGCGCGTACACCGACCACGGCCATTGCGGCGTGATCAAAGACGGTCGAGTGCACAACGATGCTACGCTGGACCTCCTCGCGCGTACCGCGGTGTCGCAGGCTCGGGCCGGCGCCGACATCGTCGCGCCGAGTGACATGATGGATGGCCGTGTGGCGGCAATTCGGGCAGCGCTCGATAGCGCCGACTTGAGTGACACTGTGGTGATGGCCTACTCGGCCAAGTACGCGTCGGCGTTCTATGGGCCGTTTCGCTCGGCGGCAGACAGCGCGCCACAGTTTGGCGATCGGCGCGGCTACCAGATGGACCCGGCGAACAGTGATGAAGCGCTACGAGAGATAGCCCTGGATGTCGAAGAGGGCGCGGATATCATCATGGTCAAGCCCGGACTTCCGAGCCTGGACATTATCCAGCGTGCGAAGCAGCGGTTTGGGGTACCGCTCGCGGCGTATCAGGTAAGCGGAGAGTACAGCGCGATCATACTCGCCGGTGAGCACGGCGTCATGGATAGTACCCGCGCGATGGACGAGTCACTCGTCGCACTGCGCCGCGCCGGGGCGGACGTCATCATCACTTATGCGGCCGCCGAAGTCGCCGAGCGGCTGATCGGTTCAGCTTCCGAATCGTAGATCCCCCCAGACAGGCACGGCGGTGCGGAACACCGTGACGTCCGGGTTGCCCAGCTGGCCGTCCAAGTTCTCGCCCCAGCAGTAGGCCACGTCTTGCAGATCGATCGCACATGAGTGCTTTCTGCCTGAGGCGATGGTTTGAAACCTCAGGCCTCCTTGCACTCTCGTTGGGCTGCTCCGGTTCAGCTTGGTACCGTCTCCCAGCTGCCCGAAGTGATTGAACCCCCAACAATACGCCGCGTCGGCTGTCAGCCCGCACGTGTGAGTATTGCCGGCGCTCAACGCGGTGAACGTCAATCCGCCTGCGACAGGTCTGGCCTCGGCGCGGGTCATTTGCGTGCCGTCTCCCAGCTGTCCGTGCTCGTTCAAGCCCCAACAGTATGCCGCACCGGCGTCGGTCAGGGCGCACGTGTGCTCGTCCCCCGCCGTGATCGTCGTGAACGCCGCGTCAATAGCGACCCATACGGGGTCGGCACGACAGCGGTTGCCCAGACAGTCTTCGGTTTCTGCGGTGCCGAGTTGTCCGTGCCCGGCAAGCCCCCAACAATACGCCCGGCCGCCCACCGCGATCGCACAACTGTGGTAACCGCCGGATGTCAGGGTCTCGAACTCGAGCTCGGGCGCCACGTTGACCGGAATTGGACTGTCGTGCCGCGGGTCGCCTGGCAGGAACGCCATTGCGTTTTGGCCCCAGCAGTACACCGCCCGATCTATTCCAAGCCCGCAGGTGTGCGCGTTCCCCGCGCTCACCGAACCAAACGGCATCACGCTCAGCACCTTGACCGGAGTCGCGCTCGGCCGCGTCGATCCGTTCCCCAGCCTGCCGCCGGTGTTTGCGCCCCAACAGTAAATGGTGCCATCGGCTGCGAGGCCGCACGTATGATTCCGTTTCGCGCTGACTGACGAAAACTCGAGGTTTCCAGCCACGGAAACCGGCGTCCACCGCGTATCGGTTGAACCGTCCCCCACCTGACCGTACTCGTTTCGCCCCCAGCACAGGGCGGAACCATCCGCGACAACCGCGCAGGTGTGTGCCCCAAACCCAGCGGTGATCGACTGAAACACATTCCCACCCGACACGGCCACGGGGGTCGTGTTGGCTGGCGGTCCCTTCCCGAGCTGTCCGTGGGAGTCGGTACCCCAGCAGTATGCGGTGTCGTCGGC
>JBFHWR010000303.1:0-4832 GCA_041599395.1 Gemmatimonadales bacterium
CGATGTGGCGACGCTCGAAGAACGCGGGTTCGTCAAAAACCCGGCCGTCCATTTCGCCGTTCACGAAGCAACCCACATCGGATGGTCCGTGACCGCACGGCACGAACGCACAGCCGTTCGCTGTTACCTGTTCGTTGGCGATGCGTCGCCGGTGGGAACGGCGTCACAGTCCGGAGTCGTGGCGTGTGAATGACGTGGTGTGGCACGAGTTCGAGCGCCGCCGCGCCGGAATGGTGCACGCGTTGGCTGGAGGGCTTTGGCTGCATCGCTTCACGCTCGACGGAGAGCCGATGGCGCACCTCGTCTCCTCAGACCGGGAGTTGTTGCTGTTGGCGGGGCGGCGGCTGGAATTACGAGAGGAATGGCTCCAATACAAGCCGCTCAAACAGCCGGAGACGGGCGTACGGACCGAGGCGTGGCACTGGGATCTCAGGGGGCCCTATCTCGAGAAGGGCGTGCGGCTGGCCGGGCGTCGGGTTCTCGCTTGTGAGGAGCCGTAACGGACGGCTCAGGTTCAGGCGCACGCACACCGGGCCACCAGTTCCATCTCCCCGCCACATGCATGATCGCGGGGACGAGCACCATACGGATGATGGTCGCATCGAGAAACACGGCGACGGCCAAACCGAACCCCAGCAGCTTGGCAGGCAAGACGCGTGAGAAAGCAAACACGCCGAACACCACGATCATGATGGCGGCCGCGCTGGTAATCACCGAGGCAGTGGTCGTCAGTCCTTCCATCGTGGCCTGATCGTTTCGCCCGGAACGGTCAAACGCTTCCTTGATCCGGGAAAGCAAGAACACCTCGTAGTCCATGCTCAGGCCAAACACGATTGCAAAGACCAACACCGGTACCACGGCGTACACGGCCTCGGTGGGTCCGTCCAGCCCGAACAACCCGGCCCCGACGCCGTTTTGAAAGACCAGCACCGTTACCCCAAACGCGCCGGCAACCGACAGGCAATTCATCACGACCGCCTTGAGCGGGACGAGTATGGACTGGAACGCGATGAAGAGCATGACGGCGGTGATCACGAGCACCAAGGCAATGACCAAGGGAAACTGCTCGAGCAACCGTTCCTGGAGGTCAACGCTCGACGCGGCGAAGCCGCCAACGGCCACCTCGACGCCGTTCAGGCCCCGGATGCCGGTCCCCGCGACGTCGCGAATTCTGCGCACCACATCCATGGAACTCGTGAAGGAGGTGGTGTCAGCCAGGATGACGTCCATCAAGGTCGTGCGGTCGTCTTCCGAGAGATAGGCGGAAAAGAACTCGGGCGATCGGGTGCGGGCGCGGTCGGTATTGCTGTAATACAGGCTGTAGCTCAAGGCGGACCGCCCCGCGTCGATGGTGACGACACTCCGCACCTGCGCGACGCGGGGATCCGAACTGATGGAATCCGACAGCCGTATGAGTCCCCGGATGTGTTGCGTCCCGACGATTCGGTTCCCTTCCGGTGCGCGCAGCACCACACGGATGGGCTGGAGCGCTCCCCGCGAGCCGATGCGCTCGAGACTCTTGACGCCTTCAGCGGACTCGGTGTTTGCGGGAAACCAGTTGGTCCGTGGCAGCCCGAGTTTGATATTCACGAGTGGCCACGTTATGAGCGCGATCGCAAAGCCGCCGAGCAGCATGGCGCGCCACGGGTGGTACGAAAGCCAGCGTGACCACCGTTCCCATCCGCTTGGCGCGTGATACCACGTGAGACGTCGCGCCAGCCACTTCGGTCGATCGATCGCACTTCCCAGTACGGACAGGACGGCGGGAAGAAGCGTGACAGTGAGCAGCACGGCGACCGACACCACGAGCAGTCCGCCGATGCCGACCGATCGCGTTTCCGAGATCGGCGTGATCAGGAGGGATGCAAATCCAACGGCAACCGTCAAACCACTGGTAACCACTGCCCGCCCCGCCGTGCGGATCGTTCGCTCCGCGGCCTCCCGTTTACCGTGCCCGCGATGCAACTCTTCTCTGAACCGTGTCACCGCGAGCAGCGAGTAGTCGATGCCCACGCCAAGGCCGACCATCGACACGATCGTGATCACAAACACGGACATCGGGTACACGGTTGCGGCGAGCGCCACCAACGCGAGCGAGATCGTGATTGCAAAGACACCGATGATGAGCGGCAGAACCGCAGCAACGAGTGCCCCGAACGCGAGTACCAGGACCACCCCGGTGATGGGCAACGACCGTTGTTCTCCGGTGCGCGTGTCTTCTTTGCTGGCGGTCCTGATGTCGTAGTCCAGGGCCGGTGAGCCCGTGACGTAGACGTTGTATTCGTCCCCTCCCGGCAGCCGGTCAACCGTCCGATGAATGGCGTTCCGAAAGGTGGGTACCAAATCGGTCGCCTGTCCGTCGTTGGAGAGGGACAGCACTGCCAGAAGGAACGTCGTCCGCCGGTCGGCGCTGACCAGGCTGGAGTCCGGCGTCGTGAGATAGGAAACGACCCGAGCGACGTACGGTTCGCGCTGCGCCGCGCGGGAAAGCTGCTCGACGACTAGTTGTGTTTCGGGGTGGTCGATCGGGCGCGGCGCATCGATCGTGACCGCAAAAAAACTTGAGATGGGCTCGGGGAAGACATCGCGGATGAGCTGCTTGGCGTGCTCGGACTCCGATTCCCGGACCGGCTCACCCTCGACATCGAGAACGTCCTGGACATCGACCGCTCGTGGAATCGCGAGCACGATCACGATCGCCCAGAGGATGACGATGGGAAACCGAAACCGGACGATGGTCCGCGCCGGTAAGGCAATCACGAGGCGCGTCCCGTCACGCCCCTCACGTACCCGTGTATCCTTGCGTCGGTGAAATCACCTCAGATCGTCCCTGAAACTCTCGTGACGGCAACGATTTAAATGATAGAGAGACTCTGGGCGGATGCCAAGTAGACCAGTGGCATTAGCAACTCTGGTCCATCATATTCTGCAGATGCGCCGCTTCCTCTTCATCGCTCTGGTCATCGTGGCAGCAATCGTCGCGTTCAACCTCGGTCGGCGAATGCCGGAGTCAGATACGCAGCTCGGACGCACCGGGGATCTGGCTCCAGCGCCGCAAGGCGTGGTGATTGATTTGGATAGCGTGCGAGCGACGCGGGCTGTGGTCCGCCAGCGAATTGCCGAGTCGCAAACGTATCTGCCTGCCATTCTCTCCGATGGCGACTCGGTTCTCAAACGCTGGCCAACGAGATCGAGGCCGCTGTCCGTATACGTGTCGCGGGAAAGCGTGACCGGCTACCGACCCGAGCTCGATCGCTCGGTTCGAAGCGCCTTTGCGCGTTGGGAACGGGTCGGCGCGATTCCCGTCCAGTTTGTGTTTGTCAGCGATTCAAACCTCGCCGACGTTACGGTGCGCTGGATCGAGGCGTTCTCCCAGCGCCGCAGCGGACAGGCGGACGTGGTTTGGAACGAGGCCGGTTGGTTGGTACGAGGCACGCTCACGCTTGCGACGCACCAACAAGCGGGCCGCTTGCTTCCGGCAGAGGCGGTACACAGTGTAGCCCTGCACGAAATCGGGCACCTGCTGGGACTCGGTCACTCGGACAATCCGGCTGATCTCATGTATCCGGCAACCGGGGTCCACGACCTGACCCCGCGCGACCGGCGCACGGCCCGTCTGCTCTACGCGCTCCCGCCCGGCACCGTTCGCGATCCGTAAAGAGACGCAATTCCATATGTCCGTTCTCTTAGCGCTGGCCGTCATTGCCCAGGCCCCTGCGCCGGATCGGTTCGCAGAGGCAGTGTCCGACGGAATCGAGTCCGGTGCGTTTCCCGGTGCGGTGGTTGTCGTGGGCACGAGCGGCGGTGTGCTGCACGCAAAGGGGTACGGCGGCCTCACGTGGTCGAGTGCCGGCCCTGTCCCCGATCCGGAGACGACGCTCTACGACCTCGCGTCCCTGACGAAAGTCGTTGCGACCACACCGGCGATGATGCACTTGGTCGAGGCCGGTCGGGTCCGCCTGGACGACGCCTTCCGGGAATACCTTCCCGCATTCAGTGGAAATGGCAAAGAGTCCGTAACCGTGCGGCAGCTACTCCAACATCGCTCCGGGCTGCGAGCGTTTCTCCCGCTGAACACGGAAACGGCGACCGCCGCGGAAGCACGGGAACGGGTTTTTGCCGAGCCGTTGCGTTGGCCTCCGGGGAGCCGGGTTGTCTACAGCGATCTGAACGCGATGCTGCTGGGGTGGATTGTCGAGCGGGTAACCGGAGAATCGCTGGCGGAGTTCGCGACATCGACGGTGTTTGAAGCCATCGGCATGGAGCGGACGCTATTCAATCCGCCACGATCCATGCGCGGGCAGATTGCGCCGGTCGGGCTATGGCGGGGTCATGCGATCGCGGGGGAAGTTCACGACCAAAACGCGGCCCGCCTTGGTGGCGTCTCGGGACACGCCGGCGCCTACAGCACGGGGTACGATCTTGCCCGCTATGCGCAGGTGTTGCTGCGACAAGGGAGGGATGATCAGAACCAGAGCGTCTTTCGCGCGGAGACCGTGCGGGAATTTGTGGCTCGCGGACCCGGTAACCGTGCGCTTGGCTGGGAGGTACGCGATACGACAACCGATGCGAATACCGGGCGGTTCCTCTCCGATCGCGCCTTTGGGCATGGTGGCTACACCGGGACGTCGCTGTGGATCGATCCGGAGAGCGATCTCTTCGTCGTGGTGCTCACCAATCGGGTGTTTGCGCCGAGAACCAGACGCTCGATCACGAAGCTCAAAGCTGTCCGGGGTTTGATCGCCGATGCGGCTGTGGCGTTGCGGAGCGAAATGTGTGCGTCGGTGGTGGTCGCCGCGCGCCGTCGAGTGGAATGCCCCCGCCCCCGTCCC
>JBFHWR010000304.1:0-4818 GCA_041599395.1 Gemmatimonadales bacterium
AGCACGAGGACTATGCCGAGCTGCAGGAACTCTACGGACAGGTCATCACCCAGTGGAATCGGTACATGGGACACGTCGCGGCAAACGTCGGGGGTGTCATCCGGACGCGAAAGACGTACGATCAGGAAGGACCCGTGTACGAATTCGTCCCCAAGCCCACTCAGGAACGCGCGATGGAGTTCTTCCGCGAGCAGGCTTTTGCCACGCCCACCTGGATGCTCGACGACAACATCCTGTCACGCATCGAAAACGTCGGCGCGGTAGAGCGCATTCGAAGCCGGCAAGTGGGTGTCGTGAACAACTTGCTGAACGCGGGCCGGCTCCAGCGACTGATCGAAGCGGAAGCCCGGCTGGGCAGCGACGCCTACACGTTGGGTGAAATGCTCGACGATTTGCGCTCCGGGGTGTGGACCGAGGTCCGGACGCGAGCCCGCACCGACATTTTCAGACGAAACCTGCAGCGAGGATATCTCGAGGCAATGGAACGGCTGATGAGCACCGACCCTTCACCGCCCTCGGGTCCGTTCAGCGCGTTTATCACCGGCGTGGACGTGTCACAGTCGGACATCCGTCCGTTCGTCCGGGGGCAGTTGGAAACGCTGAAGCGGGATATCAGTCGGGCGCTCGCCGGCAACCTGGATCGCGCGACGCGGCTGCATTATCGAGACGCGGTGGTCAGGATCGATGATATTCTGGAGCCGAATGGGAGCTAGGAGCTAGGAGCTACGAGTTAGGGGAGCGGGGAGCGGGGAGCGGGACCGGGCGGTAAGACCTCAAATTCCGTCGTCCCTAACGGACCGGGCAAGATCCGATACACACGGTCCGATTAGGGATGACGATCTGAACTTGTGACGACTGGTCCCGCTCCCTGCTCCCTGCTCCCTCTTGGCCGTCTGGTCCCGCTCCCTGCTCCCCGCTCCCTATTGGTTTGAAGACATCACGCTTACTCCGTCACGACTCCCGACTCCCGTTCTATTTCCACTCTCGCATCGTTGAAACACGCTCCCCCACCGACGTCGCTCACGTCGGCGGGACAGAGCGCCGTGGCAGTCTGGCCGTTACTCGATGCCTTGCGCCACGCGCCCTTGGGAATGCACACGACGCCGCGGCGAATCGTATCGCGCACACGCGCGAGACAGACCACCTCTCCGCGCTCGTTGAACACGCGCACTCGATCGCCGTCCGCTATTTGGCGAGCGCGTGCGTCGTCCGAATGCATCAGCACCCGGAACGACTCGAGATTGAATTCCCCCAACGTACTGCTGATGAGCTTTGACGTGGCCGGGCTGATCATCGCCAAGGGATACTCGGGCGAGGTGACCGGCTTGTACTCGTAGGCGATCGAACCGAGCGCATCCGGCGTCAGGTGGACTTTCCCGTCCGGCGTGCGGGGATGCACGCTCTCGAACTGGACCGGCGTCTCACCGGGGAAGTCATACCGCTGCACGTGACCGCGGCGCAGTGTCACACCGTCGGCCGGGGCGCCGTGCAGGGAGAGTGTCCCGACAGCTTGATCAAACGCGGTCTCACCGTCCCACGTAAACGCCACGTCCTCGAATCCCATCGCTCGTCCCAACGCCGCGAACACGTCCTGATTGGATCGGGCTTCGCCCATTGCCGGCATCACGGGTCGGACGCCGCCTACCACGTAGCTGCCATAACTGACCCGCACGTCGTGGTGTTCTAAGAAGGTCGTGGCCGGAAGCAGAATGTCGGCGTAACGCGCCGTGTCGGTCACAACCTGGTCGAACACCACCGTGAACAGATCGTCGCGTTCCAATCCTCGCAGGACGGCGTTTTGATCCGGCACCGTTGCGGCCGGGTTGCAGTTGTACACGAACATCCCGTTGATGGGTGGATCGAGCCTGCGTATGAGCACGGATCCCAGTTGGGTCATGTTGATCGTCCGAGTCGTCCGCGGGGGCATCTGTAGCAACGTATCCCGGTCGAACGAGGCAGCGGCCTTATTACTCAGCGTGTACCCCCCGCCTCGCAGACCGAACTTGCCGAGCAACGCTGGCATCGCGAGGATCGCAGCGATGGCATGGCCACCGTTTCGGTTGCGTTCCGGTCCCCAACCGCATCGGATCACCGCAGGCGATGCATCCGCGTAGACGGTCGCGAGGCGCTCGATGTCTGCTGCGGGAACGCCCGCCTCGGCCGCGGCCCGCTCGACCGACCACGCGGACGCGCGTTGCAGCAACGCCTCTGCGCCCGTGGTGTGCGCCTCGAGAAACGCGGTGTCCAGCAACCCACGCTCCCGCCACACGTTGATCATGCTCAACGCCACCACCAGATCCGTGCCCGGCAGCAGGGGGAGATGGAGGTCGACCAGGTCGCGCGACAGTTGATGAATCGGATCCACCGTGGCAACGAACGCTCCGCGCTGTTTGGCTCGCTGCAGGACGGGTATCAGGTGCGTATTCGATGCACGAGGGTTGGCGCCCCACACGACGATTGCGGCGGCACGCTCGAAATCGGGGAACGCAACACCCGGCATCTTGCCGTACATTCCCAACGCAACAGCACCCGTCGGCGCTGCGCAGATCGTCTTTGCGAGCTGCGACGCGCCGAGCTTGGCGAAATAGAGTTCGTCGACGAAGCTGTCGGTTATCAGGCCGTTCGAGCCGCCGTAGCTGTACGGCAAGATCGCCTCCCCACCCCACTTCGCCGCGATCGCCTGAAACCTCCCTGTGATCTCGGCAATCGCGTCATCCCACCCGATTGGCTCGAACTGGGCCTGCCACGAACCCCGGGGGCCCTTTGCACCCGTCCGCCGCATCGGGTGAAGCAGACGATCGGGATGCTCCAGACGCTGCGCGAACCGACTCACCTTCGAGCAAATGAATCCATCGGTGTCGGGATGGTCTCGCCCCGCGGCAATCTTCGTGATCGAGCCGTTGCTCCGCTCGACCTCGAGGATGCAGGAATCCGGGCAGTCCAAGGGACAGGTTGTATTCAGCGTTCGGGCGTCCACTCAACCTCCTTCCCTTCCCCACCGCACCCAGACGCCGGACGATGGACGCAAGACGCGGGATGCGGGAATCGGCTCGGTTCACCGAGGCCGCAATCGACTCAACACTCTCCCCTCTCCACTCTCCCCTCTCCACTCTAACGCCTGAATATGCAAAAGGGCGGAGCCTGTCGCGACCCCGCCCCTTCCCGAAGTGTCTCGGTGAAGTGCTACGGGACGTTTCGATTGACGTGCACCCGCACGTTCTGTCGGACCTCCCGCCGAATCTCGTCGCGCAGGTCTCGAAGGTGATGGAGTTCCGCGTCGAGCTGATGTTTCACCTCGATGCAGGCACCCGATGCATCCCAACTTTCACAGGGATGATGCCTCCGTTGAATGAACACCGGAGCGTCGCGGTCGAACCCACTGAACACCATGCTGCCGAACGGCACGAGATTCTCCGTATGGTTGTCACAGGTCATGACCCGCTTGAGCACCGAGAGTACTTCAGGCCCCTCGATCGTATCGAACACGTCCGGGTCCAGGTACAGTTGGCAGTCGTCGAACGCCATAATCGTGGCCTCGTCCGGGACGTCGACAACGAGCCGCACGCTGTCAACTGCGCCGGGAACGTCCCGCAGGACGACCACCTGTGAGAGCGTGCCAACCCGCCTGCCATCGACGTGGAGCTTCGATACGACGGGAACGCCGTTCACATTCATCGTGACCGGCTGGGAGCTGTGTTGCAGACTGTCGGACCAGGCGTCGATCATGTGGATCATCGCCGAGCCCTTGCGCACGCCCCACGCGACACCCAGCCCCACGACGAGGATGAGGGGCGCACCCACGGCAACCAGTAATCTGCGGATTTTCATGAGGCGGCTCCCCGGGCTCACGTGTGGAATTGTC
The DNA here is from genome assembly GCA_041599395.1 of Gemmatimonadales bacterium. GTDB lineage: Bacteria > Gemmatimonadota > Gemmatimonadetes > Gemmatimonadales > GWC2-71-9 > JBFHWR01. The sequence continues at coordinate 3,863 of JBFHWR010000304.1, forward strand.
TCTCAGCTGAACTACGAGTTGGTCCGGGCGACGGTTTCGAAGGGAGTTAGGAGATAGGAGATAGGATCAAGGGGATGAGGCTCAGAGCGACGGCGGTGGCAACGCGGCGCGACGCGCTAAGTCGGCTAACGGTAAGAGATTGTGCTACCCGCTTCGACCACCACCCGCCCCCGTTTGAACCCAGCTGCGCCTTGGAATCCCATCGCACCAACGCCATCTCACTCCTAGCTCCTCGCTCCTAACTCCTATTCTGAAACCCCACTTTCCGACTATTCGTATGAAGAGTTGACCCATACGTCAGCCTCACAGGAGCAAATTCATGCCTATCGCACGGTTCCTCACGGCCTCGCTCATGGCTGCTGCTGTAGTCACCCCACATGCCGCCGCCCAGAACCCGGACCTGCTGTACGGTCGGGTGACCACCGAGGACAACCGCGTCTTTGAGGGATACATGCGCTGGGACCAAAACGAGGGGACCTGGTTCGACATCCTGAACGCAAACAAGCCGATGCCGGAACGCAATGCCGAGCAAGGCGAGGAACTCAGGGGCCGCCACTACGAGCACTGCGAGAGGGGCCTCCACATCCGGTGGGGGCACGTCGCCTGGCACAACGGATGTGGGTCTCGGTTTGGCCAGGGCAACATCCGCTTTGGACACATTCAGAGGATTGACGTGATCGATGGAAACGAGGCACGGATCACGCTCCGCTCAGTCGACACGATCGAACTGCGTTCCAATTCAACGGACCTTGGGCGGAGAAACCGAGGAATATTCGTTGACGACGCCGAAGGAGTTGAAGAATTGGAGTGGGGTGACATCGAGACCATCGAACTGTTTCGGCCGACTGCGAACCGGCCGCCCGCGTTTGGGGAGCGTCTCTACGGCACACTCCGCACGCAAGACGGTACCGAGTTCACCGGCTACATCACGTGGGACATGGACGAGATCTTTGGAG
>JBFHWR010000305.1:0-4799 GCA_041599395.1 Gemmatimonadales bacterium
CAATAGAATGTTTTCGTCCGCTACGAAAAATCGCCTGAAGGCAGTTGGCGTCTCGGCATCAAGCTCATAAACCATGAATTCATTACCGGCATTCGTCCCTTGCGTCCTGGTCCACGCACCCTCGGTGGTCGTCACGTCATCACCCAGCCCGACGTTGATCCGATGCAGCACATAGCGGATCGGGACACCCTTGGCATCGTGATACAACTCCAGTCGTACCTTGATGCGCTGGCACTCCCCGTCACCGGGATACGGCAACGGGTGCCCCGTGATCGGGAGTGGGGTCGGAACGCACGGGATCGTTCCCTCGAACACGCCGAGCAGGTTCGTCGGGTCGTCTACTTCCACCGGCCGCGGCTGCAGGATCGGCTGCGTGCCCGAATTACAGGCGCCCAAGCCGGCAGCGGCGGCGAGCATCACCACCCGCGCAAACTCGATGGTTGAGATCCTCATGGGTCACCTATGTCTCATCAATGGCACGTCGCGCAATGCACATCTTGCATCAAGTCCTTGCTAATGACCCCGTGCGTCACCGCCGCGACGGCAGGGACCGTCGCCATGGGAGATCTCGGCGTCGCGGCCCTGACGTACAGCGCAGACACATTGCCGCAGCCGTCCTCACCTTGCCGGACTGGTCATCGCCGTCCCACGACCCCGGCCCGATCGTTCCCGAGTCCACGTTCCCCCATCAACGTTTCAACGTGTTCGACGGTTCGCGGGGCTGCGGCAGACAGCACAACGGGGTCACCACCGGTCACCAAGACGTCGTCCTCGATCCGCACGCCGATGTTCCACCATTTCGGGTCTACGTCATCCGCGGGGCTGATGTAAATCCCGGGCTCCACGGTCAACACCGCTCCGGGCACCAGTTCTTCGGTGTGTCCGACGTCATGCACGTACAGACCGATGAAGTGACTCGTACCGTGCATGAAGTAGCGGCGAACCTCTTCATCCGATTCCACCAAGCCCAGCTCGCGTAACCCGTCCGCGATGACCCGAAACGCCGCTTGATGAATGCCGCGGAAGGGCAGACCGGCACGAACCGCGGCAATCCCGGCCTGCTGGGCCGCCAGCACAATCTCATAGATCGCGCGCTGCTCCGGCGTGAACGTCCCGCTGACCGGTATGGTTCTCGTGACATCGGCCGAGTATCCGTGATACTCGGCTCCGACATCCATGACCACGAGGTCCCCCGCCACCATTTGCCGGCGGTTACTCTCGTAGTGGAGCACAACCGCGTTCTCACCGCTGCCCACGATGCTCGGGTAACCCGGTGATGCGGCCCCGTTTCGTGCGAAGACGTATTCGATCACCGCTTCCGCTTCGTACTCGTACATGCCGGGCTCGATGGATTTCATCGCCTCGCGTACAGCAGCCACGGTGATATCGATGGCACGCCGGAGCAGCGTCAGCTCTTCCGGCGTCTTCGCCAATCGCAACGCGTCCAACCGGCTCCGCAACATGAACCCGTCCGCATACACGGCATCGACGTGGTCCCGTTTCCAGCTCACCCATTCGCCGACTGATTGCGCCGCCACGAACTCGTCATAGGCGCGCTCCAGATCCGAGCCTGCGAAAGGCTCTCGGCCCACCCGCTGCTCGATAAACCGCTGGTTCCGTTGGAACGTCTCTTCGGTGTGCGTCGCAAACATCCGATTTGTAGCTAACACAAGCATCGAGTTGCCGGACAGCTCGAGGAGACGGCCCTTCTCCCTGACGAAGGCGATCTGCCGACCGAGTGGAGAGCGGGAATCGACCCCGTCCGGCAGGGGAAGGTGGTACAGCCGGCGAGCTTCGTCGGCGAGTAGCGATCCGACGATCTCGTCAAATCGATCGATCGTGACGACCTTGGTGAATCCAAACTGCCGGGCGGCGCGTTCCGGACCGAGGAGGCGACCGGTCCAGATCTCTCTACTCGGGTTTCGTGGCGGTACCAGCAAGAGTTGTGTCACCGACGTTCCGTCAACCGTTACCCCACCGGGCACCAGGAGGAGCACCGAGTTTGGTTCATGGGTTCCCGTCAGATAATACAGGTCGCTCGACTGCCGGTACTCGTAGTTCACGTCGTTTTCGCGGTTCCGCATTGGGGCGCTCAAGAAGACGGCAACCGCGTTGGGCGAAAGGCGTGCCATCACCGAGTCGCGCCGATCTCGGTGGAAGGCCGGCGGCAACCGATCTGTGTCGTAGATGACCGTGGCCTCGGGTGCGGTCATCGTTTGTCCCGCCGCGTCGGCCGAGAACACGAGGCTCGCTCCCCAACCGAGTACAACGAGGCGGCATAAGGCAAACGTTCCAGTCATTGCAATCATCCTGTTGAGATCTTGCCGACACCTGCCGGTCTCGGCGCATGGAGCAAGGTAACTCAGAGATGGTGGGCTCGTTGGACGGCCAACCTTTCACAAAACATTCACTGTCCGTTCATGCACCGAGCCCACCTATGGAGAGTGCCCCAAGGAGGTGCTCATGCCAACCCTCACCATCCTCGTCATCATCGCCATCTTCGTAGCCCTGTCCGTCCTCTTCGCGCTCTGGATCGACGGGTCGGCCCTCTTCGCGCCCAGGAGCACCAAGCGCATTGCGGGGAGTGCTCGCAAGTTTTGCGTGCATGAATGCCGCTCCGCCGAAGGAGAGTGTCCTCTCTCACGCTTCGGAGTGCAACCGGAAGACTGTCCGCTCTGGAACTTCGTGAACGCCGACCTGCCCACACAGGTGCACGGAAGTCCGTTTGCGCACTTGAAGACGTCGCAGTAGTCGGCACAGGCCACGCAGCTTCTCTTGCCCGTGCTGGCGGCAGCGCGAGTCGCAGACCGCCAGGACTCCATATGCAGCCTTGCAGAACGGGTGTGTCGGGACAAGCTTCTGCGGGGATCGCCATGAGATACCCGACCCTCTTGCTCATGCTCTGTACCCTCGGAGCCGCGGAGCGGGCCTGGTCGCAGGAGGTGCGGCCGGAGCCGTCGATTGCGTCCCCCATCCTCCTTGGTTCGGGCCTCGGAGTCGCCGCCGCGATTGGCGGATTTCTTCTAGGAATTGCCATGGACCCCGACTGCGATGGCGGCGACTTCTGCATCCCCATGACGCCATTCGCGACGGCAGCCACCACAGGGACAGTCGCCATGGTCATTGGTGTCCACCTGGGCAACCGGCGGCGCGGCGACTTCGGGAAAGATTTGGCCGCCGCGGCAGTTACGTACGGTGCAGGGATTGGAGCAGCCTATTTGTCACGCAACAGCCAGGGCGTGGTGTACTTCGTGCTCGCGGCGATCCCCGTCGCCCAGTTGGGCGTCACTGTCGCCGTGGAGCGGGCGACGGGCCGCGAAAACGCCGCACGGCGGATGAGGCTGCTCATCTATCCCGACGCGTCCGGCGGTTGGCGCGTCGGATCGCAAATCGTGTTCTAGCCGACCCACGTACTCTCGGGCTTCCCAATGCGCCGGCCGGGCGCCGTGGTCACACCCCGCATGGTGACCCACCCCGATTCCCGCCTCGTGGATTGACGCCTGGTTGACGGGCGAGATGCAAGTTCCGGCCAGCCATAAAAGGAGTGCGCGATGAATCGCAGCAACATTGTCCGAGTGGTCGGGATCTACCTCTTGCTGGCGGGAGTCGGCTCGTCCACGCTCGTGGCGCAACAGCTCCGACTTGTGCCGGAAGGTGACACCGTGCGGGTCTGGGCCCGGGAGCAGAATCTCAAGAAGACGAAACTCTCTGTCATCGGCTGGTCGGATTCTACGGCCGAGTTCGGCCGCCTGACCTACCCGGGCGGAGGCGTTGCCGTCCCGTTTCAAAGCATCACAAGACTCGAACACTTGGACGGAAAGGATCGCTTCAAAGGCCTCGCAAATGGAGCAGGAATCGGAGGAGGGGCGGGAGTCGTTTTTGGGCTCATCATCGGACAAGCAGCGGTGAGCGGTTGCCAAGAGTTTCTCTGCGAATTAGAAGCCTTCTCGTACGCGGGGGTAGGTATGCTGGTCGGCGGAGTGCTAGGCGCCGTCGTCGGGGTCGAGAATCCTCCGGACCGCTGGAAGCGGGTCGATTTACCGGTATCGGCCGGATTCCCGGAGTACCGCAAGCCGTTTCACGAGACGTTCGCCTTCCACGTCGTCTCAGCGGTACTCGGAGTCGCCATCGTGGCGGCGCTTAATTGACAACAGGCCGCGTGGCGCAGGTATGGGTGGGAGCAGGTATGGTGGAAGAGGAAGTTCACCGACGACCGCCGGAACCCGGCGCTTCGGAAGAATGACCCGCAAAACGGGCCGCCATGTCAGTCAGGTATACGAGGTGAGGTTCCGTCACCGAACCGGTCAAAGGGGGCTCCAGATAACCCAGCCCATGACCGTTCATGAAGGTGAGTGAGAGCGGGTGCGGCGGCGGGGACACATTGGCACTCCGAAACAGCTGAGCGACTCCCGCGACGGCCGCACTTGGCTCCCGGGCAAAGCGCGGATGCACGGCCAGGTCCGGCGTGACATGAAAGATCCCCGACCACTCGGGGGCGCCAGCAAACAGCACGGCCGCGCGCGTGTGGTGCGGGTCGAACACCGATCCGTGCGGATTCAGGTCCAGTAGCTCCACCGCTCTGAAGAGCTTGCCATTCGGCAGGTCAACTATATCAGAAATCTGTCCGAATGCGCGAGCGCACCCGGGCTCCCGGATTGCAAACGCGTGCTGGAGCTGACCCTCCAAGGATCCGTCGTCACGTTCCCGGTACCGGTATCCCCGTGACCGAGCAAACCGCCGGAAGACTGCAGCGCGACGCCGTGAGTAGACCACGACATAGAGGCCGACGCCGGCGAATG
>JBFHWR010000306.1:0-4796 GCA_041599395.1 Gemmatimonadales bacterium
GACACGCGACGCGATGAGTTCATCCAGGGTCTGGTGCAGCGAGCCGGTTGGGAGCGGAGTGAGGCGGAAGCTCATTTCGATCGACTCGCCGGCCGCTTCGAGATCGGTGGCGCCGTGGAGTCGGTCATTCGTGAGGCCGCCGAGCGGTGAGCGGTGAACGGGCGTGCTCCTCGGGTCCTCCGAACGTTCCCACCCCGTTACCGGCCGACGTTTTTGTAGACGACTCCGGCCTTCATGACAAACATCACGCCCTGGAGCGCCGTTATGTCCCGAGCTGGGTTGCCGTCCACGCCGATGAGATCCGCTTCAAACCCGGGAGCCACCGTGCCGATCTCGTGTTCGAGCCCGAGGGACGCCGCGGCGAGCGACGTTGCCGAGACAATCGCAGCCACCGGGTTTTGACCACCCACGTTCACTCGGTAGATCAGTTCTTCCCAGTTTCGTCCGTGGCTCCCGGCGAGTGCGTCGGTGCCAAAGACAATCTTGAGACTGGGCCGTTCGAGCGCCTTGGCAAAAATATCACGCATGCCGACCAGGAGCTGCTCCATGTGGCTGAAGCCTTCCTCGGTATAGTTCCCGATTCCGAGGAAGCGTTCCTTGTTGTCCAGATAGTTTTGGATGACGAGGGACGTATGCGGGTCGTAATACACGCCGGCCTCAGCCATGAGGTCGAGGGCTGTGTCGTCGACCAGGCCCCCGTGCTCGAGGGTCGTGCATCCCGCTCGCGCCGTGCGCATGGCTGCCTCGGCAGCATGAGCGTGGACAACAGAACGCACACCGAGCCGTCTCGCTTCGTCGCAAGCTGCCGAGAGTTGTTCCTGACTCAGCGTGGGCACGCCCCCTTCACGAATGCTCCGGGACGCAAAGATCTTGACCGCATCCGCCCCCGCTTCCACTCGTTCGCGCACGGCGGCGCGAAGCTCGTCCGGCGTCCCCTCTGTAATCCACTCGTATGTGGTCAGGAGACGCGGCCCCGGTAGCGTTCCCCGCGCAACAGCGTCGCGCAAATGCTGATCGATCCGGGCTCCCATGCTCTGTGCCGTCGTGATCCCGGCCATCAGGGTGACAAAGGCGTTTTCGGCCGCGTACAGAATCAGGCGCTCACGCGGGGCCTCGCTCTCGTCACGTGCCCTATGGACGCGCCCGTCGCTGTCGAAATGCGATGCGATGTGGACGTGGGTGTCGATGCCCCCGGGCATCACGGTGAGATGCGAGAGATCGTAGGTCGGGGTTCGCGTTAGGTCGCTGCTCAGGCTCGCGATCTTCGAGCCTTCGATGACGATGGTCGATGATCCGAGCGACCGACCGGTGCCATCCAGGACTTGGCCGGCCCGGATCACAATGGATTGGGCTTGTGCGAGAGCCGTCGCGGGCAACGCGATGAGGAGCGCGATGTGCGCGAGCGTGAGCTGCATGATGGCCTCCGGATCTGGGTCCGCCCAGGTTTTCTCGTTCCAATGCATTCACCTTATACGACGGCGCCCGGGCGAATGCCAGTCCACGCGTGTTCGCATTCTCCCGATGGTCGCTGCCTGTTGATTCCACTTCCAGCGGGTAGGCGATTCCGCTGTTCAGAGGGTAACACAGCCTCCAGCTTGCAAGGCAGCAATGGTCCTTGCCTCGTGAAGCGCTTCGCCCTCCTTCTGCGGCACTGGACCCAGGGGCGCGGGCCCCTCAGTATTAGCGAAAGTTGTCCAGAATGAGGTCGGCAACCCGTCCACCCCATGCGGCGTAGATATCCGGTCCAGGATGGTACCCGTCCGGCGCCATGCCGCTGGCATCCCTGAAGAATCGAAGGTCAACGAAGTAGGCGCGCCCGTCTCTCTCCACGTCACCCTCGAGATCCCGATTAAAGTGCGAGGCTCGGGCGCCGAGACACCAGCGGAGCGGTTGCGGAAGGGCAGGGAAGCCATGAATCGGCGGTAGGCCTGAGGTGACGATGTGAGAGACCTGAAACTTGCGCCGGAGCATCACACGCAGCTCAGCCTGCTGCCGTAGCCACGCCGCGCGTCGCACCCCCGACGTCACGTCGTTGACCCCGAGAGCCGTCACTGCGACATCATACTGCGTCGGCGGCAAGTTGCGCAGCCCAGCCAGTGTCGAAGCGGTTGTTGCCCCTGTCTTTCCCATGAGGTGCCACTCGACTCGGTACTCGTGTTCGAGACGTGAAACCACTTGACCGAGCAGCGCTTGGTCCTGATGCGGTGCGCCGACGCCAGCGGCCGAGGAGTCGCCAATAATCAGGAGCCTGAGGCGCCGCCCTAGTCCCGTTACGCCTTGCCGCGCGCCGGGTGGCTCGGGCAAACGCAGAGTTCGGGCGCGCACGAGCCGGCCCTGCAACAGCAACACAGGTCCGAGTGCCAACACTGCCAATCGATATGGCACGTCGAGTGTTAGAGACCCAGGGTCTCGAGCACGGCTTCGAACCGCGCATCCGCTCGCAGGGGGTCGAAGATGGGTTCCACGGGGAGAGTTGTCATCAATTCCTGCTTCTCGACTGCCTGCTCGAGGGCCTCCAGGGCACGGTTGAAATCGCCCAGCCCGGTATAGAGGACGGCGAAGTGAAACCGCGAAACAGGCTGCGCGTTGGATCGTCTCGTCAAGGTATCGAGGATCGCACGCGCTTCGTTCTGTCTTCCCGCCCTTGCGTACGCATATCCGAGCAGCCCCAACGCACCGACGTCATCGCCCGACAGACTTCTCGCCTTTTGGAACGCGGAGATGGCTTCGCCGAATTGCTCGGTCTGGGAGTACACAAGGCCGAGGTTCAGGTAGGTCAGGAAGAAATCAGGGTCGCGACTGCGAGTCTTGTGTAACTGTTCGATCGCCTCGTCGTATCGGCGTGCAAGATAGAGAATCCAACCCACGTTCGCTTCAGTGTAGAGCGAGAGCGGGTCGAGCGCCTGCGCACGCCGCGCGGCCGTGACCGCTTCGTCCAAACGTTCCCATGTCGCCAGATAATTCGAATATCGTTGGTGCACCAGGGCGTAACTCGGATTCAGCTCGAGTGCGCGTTCGAGGCGCGTGCCGGCCTCCCCCCATTCCCAATTGTCGTGCAGAATTGTTGCAAGTGCGGTGTGGGCCTCCACGAGTTCGTCGTCCAGCGAGAGTGCGCGCTCTGCCGCTGCTTTCGCCACAGCGAGCGCCTCTTGTCGGGGCAGCTCGCTGGTCCAGCCAAGCATGAGGTAGGCGTCCGCCAGACCGGCCCAGGCCTGCGCGTACACCGGATCCAGATCAATCGCGTCCTCGAAGAGCGTCTTGCTCTGCCGAAGATCGGCGGGGGTTCGTTTATTCCACGAGTAGCGGCCTTTGAGGTACAACTCGTACGCCTCTGGGGAGTCCGTTCCCCGTTTGGCAAGTTGCCGCTGCTCGCTTACCTCGAGTTCAACATCGAGCGCCTCGGCCACGTGCTGCGCGATCTGATTCTGGACGGTGAACACGTTTGTCAGCTCAGCATCATACTCCTGGGACCAGAGCCGTTCTTCGCTTTGGGTTTCGACGAGCTGAACCGACACACGAACCTGGTCTCCAACCTTGCGAACGCTGCCGTCCAGAATCGTTCCAACTGCCAGCGCCCGACCGATGTCGGTTATGCGCTCCTGTGTGCCCTTGTAGGGCCACACCGACGCGCGAGCAATCACACGCAAAGCGCTGAGCTTGGAGAGCTGAGCGATCAATTCCTCGGTCAGGCCGTCAGCAAAGTAGGCGTCAGCTGAGTCGGGGCTGATGTTGGCAAGTGGCAGCACGGCGAGACGATTCCGGTCAGGGATCGCCTCGGCACCCTGCCGTGAGGCCACCTCGCGGCTCGACAGGCGGGGCCAGAGGAGTGGTACCGCGACGAGGAGCACGAGAGCGATTCCCAGCAGGCCGCTGTATCGCGCAACGCGTTGCCGCCAGACGCTCCGTCTCGACGCCGTTCGTCCCACACCCGTTCCGGTCTCGAAAGCTGCCAGGCCACCCGCAAGGACGGCAGCGAGTTGTGACGCGGAACCAAAACGATCTGCCGGCGTCTTCAGGAGTCCCCGTCGGAGCGCAATGTCCAGCTCGGCGGGTAAGCCGGGCCGGCTCGCGATCAGGGATGGCGAGTCCGTCGCGATGTGCTTGCGCAAGACGATTTCCGCCGTGGGGCCGGTAAACGGCGGTTCGCCCGCCAGCATCTCATACGCCACGCACGCGAGGGAGTACACGTCGCTCCGGTGATCGATGTCGCCGCTCCCAGTCGCTTGTTCGGGGCTCATATACGGGGGCGTCCCCAGGGTGATCCCCGTCTCCGTCAGGCTGCCACCGCCCGCCTCCGATACCGCCCGCGCGATACCGAAGTCCGTCACGATCGCACCCCCTGGTTCCAGCATGATGTTTTCCGGTTTGATGTCGCGATGGACCACCTTCTGGGCGTGCGCATAGTCCAAGGCGGACGCGACGTCCCGTGCGATCTGACATGCGTCTTCGAGCGACAGCTGCTTTTCCCGGTCGAGCCGATCGCGGAGCGACTCGCCCTCCGCCAGCGGCATGACGTAATACAGCAGCCCGCCGGCCTCCCCCGAGTCGTAGAGCGGCAGGATGTGGGGATGGTTCAGCTTGGCCACGATGCCGATCTCACGCAGAAAGCGCTCGCTCCCCACCGCCCCTGCGACCTCGGCGCGCAGGACCTTGATCGCGACTTTCCGTGCGTGGCGCAGGTCTTCGGCCAGATATACCGTTGCCATGCCGCCGGCGCCCAGCTCGTTCTCGATCGCATAACGAACCGAGAGTGCCGACTGCAGGCGACCGACTACGTCAGTCATCAGACACGTTCC
>JBFHWR010000307.1:0-4790 GCA_041599395.1 Gemmatimonadales bacterium
GAGATCGGCGAGACGCTCATCAGTGCAGAGCTGCGCCATGAGGTCATCAGAGACACGAGGGAGTCGCTCCGCGTCTTTGATGACCGGGTGCCGTCAGTGTATCGCTCGATGTTGGACGATTGACGCTGGACGCGGGACGTCAGACGCTGGCCGAGCTGGCAGACGACCAACACAACGTGCGACGTAACGGCGTCTTCAACCCTAACCCCTAACTCCGAACCCCTAACTCCTAAAACTCCTAACCCCTCACTCCTCCTCTTACTACCCCCTGTCTCGCACGCTATTCTTAGTTCGTACGACTGATTCAATCATATACAATCACATCCCTTGATACTTCCAGGTAGAACATGACGTTCGTATCCCGACGTAGCTGGCCCATAGTGTGTGCCCTATCGGCGCTCGCTCTGCTGACACCTCATGCCCTGAGGGCTCAAGCCCCTCAGGTAGATCCCTCGCTTTTCCACAGTATGCAGTGGCGCAACATCGGCCCGTTTCGCGGTGGCCGGTCGGTGGCGGTCGCCGGGGTCGCGTCCGAGCGCTACACCTACTACTTCGGCGGAGTGGGGAGCGGAGTCTGGAAGACCACCGACGCCGGTCAGTCGTGGAACAACGTCTCGGACTCGACGTTTAAGACCTCGTCCGTCGGCGCAATCGAAGTTGCCCCCGCGGATCCCAACGTGGTCTACGTCGGCATGGGTGAACATGCGGTGCGCGGAGTGATGACGTCACACGGTGACGGCGTGTATCGGTCTATGGACGCAGGGCGGACTTGGCGCCACATGGGTTTGGCAGGCACGCGAGCGATCTCCCGCATCCGCGTGCATCCGGACAACCCGGATCTCGTCTATGTAGCAGCTCAGGGTGCTCCCCATGGCGCCACGGAAGATCGGGGAATCTATCGGTCCACCGATGGCGGCGTGACCTGGCAGAAGGTGCTGTACGTGAGCGAGACCGCGGGCGCAAGCGATCTGGCGATGGACCCGAACAACCCGCGAATCCTCTACGCAGCGTTCTGGGACCATCTTCGATACCCGTGGCAGGTTCGAAGCGGCGGGCCGGGAAGTGGGGTTCACAAATCCACCGATGGCGGAGACACCTGGGTCCAGCTCGAGACGGGTCTCCCCGACCTGATGGGCAAGATCGGCGTCGCGGTGGCCGCAAACTCGGATCGGGTGTACGCGATCATCGAGGCCGACCCGGGTGGCGGGCTCTATCGCTCGGAGGACGCTGGAAAGAGTTGGAGCAACGTGAACGAATCATGGACGATTCGTGCACGCGCCTGGTACTACATCGAGGTGTTCGCGGATCCGCAGAATCCGGACGTCGTCTGGGTGCTCGATGCACCGGCGATGAAGTCGATTGACGGCGGGCAATCGTTCACCCGTGTTCGGACGCCGCACGGCGACAACCACGACATGTGGATCAACCCCACGAACAGCGATTACATCATCAACGCCAACGACGGCGGCGCCAACGTATCGCTGAACGGCGGCAAGACGTGGTCGACGCAACGAAATCAATCGACCGCACAGTTCTATCGCGTCAACACCGACAATCGTTTTCCCTATTACGTGTACGGAGGTCAGCAAGACAACAGCGCCGTCGCGGTTGCGAGCCGGACGTCCCGCGGTGGGATCGGGTGGCAGGATTGGTATTCGGTCGGGGGGTGTGAGAGCGCGTACGTCGCGTTCGATCGCGACAATCCGGTTCTGTCGTACGCCGGATGCTACATGGGACAGATCAGCGAATTCGACGAACGGACGCGCACGGATCGCAACATCATGGCGTATCCCATGCTCCCCGCGGCGCTCGCGTCACGTGACATGAAGTATCGCTTCAATTGGAATGCGCCGATTCTCGTGTCCATGCACAACCCCAACGTGATTTATCACGCGGGCAACATCCTACTCAGGTCTGAGAACCGCGGCGTAACCTGGCAGGAGGTCAGTCCCGACCTCACGCGCAACGAGGATGCGAAACAGGGTCCGGGTGGCGGACCGATCACCAACGAAGGAGCGGGCGGCGAAATCTACAACACGATCATGTACGTCGCCGAGTCGCCGCACGACAGCGGCACCATCTGGGTGGGGAGCGACGACGGCCTCGTTCACCTGACGCGAGACGCCGGCGCGAACTGGGACGACGTGACGCCCGGAGGCGTGGGTGAGGCGATGATCAACTCGATTGAGGTGTCGCCTCATGAGCCTGCCGTGGCATACCTTGCCGTGACCCGTTACAAGTTCAACGATTTCACGCCACTGATCTTCAAAACCGAGAACTACGGGCGCAGTTGGCAACGCGTCGTGCGCGGTGTCGGCGCGGAAGCATTCGTGCGGGTGGTGCGGGAAGATCCCGTGCGACGAGGGCTGTTGTACGCAGGAACTGAGACGGGCGTGTATGTCTCCTGGGACGACGGCGACCAGTGGCAGTCGTTGCAGCTCAACATGCCGGTGACGCCGATAACCGATTTGCAGATCCAGCAGCGACACAACGACCTGGTTGCATCGACCCAGGGAAGGGGGTTCTGGATTCTCGACGACCTTTCCCCGCTGCAGCAGTCGCCTCAGCGACTGACCGGCACGGATGCGCATTTGTTCAAGCCGTGGAGCGCATATCGCATGGCAGGCGAAGGCGGATCTGGCTTTCCGAATCCGGCCGTGGGCACGAACCGCCCGGCCGGGGCCATCATCGACTTTTACCTATCCGAAGCCCCGGATTCGGGAGAAACTGTGTCAGTCGAGATTCTTGACGAAGCCGGCGCCGCTATACGCACTTTTGCCAACAGCGCCGGCGACGATAGCGACTCCACCTCCGTGATCAAGCTCAAGTCCGGCCACAACCGTTTCAACTGGAATCTCCGACATCGGACGATCAAGAACGTGCCCGGTCTCTACGTGTTTGGTTCCCTGCAGGGGCGACGAGCCGTGCCAGGCACGTATCAGGTGCGATTGAAGTCGGGTGAGGAGGAGCTGACGGAGTTCGTAACGGTCCTGCAGGATCCCCGCGTGAACGGGAGCGCCCACGGGTATCAGGCGCAAGACGAACTGATGGTCGCGATCGCCAACGAGTTGGAGAGCATCCACGAAAGTGTGGTGGAGATCCGGGACGTCAGAGAGCAGATCAAAGGCCTCACGCAGCGCGTGGCCGAGTTACAGGGCGGAGACAGCATTGCAGCGGCGGGTGGTGCACTGTCAGACCGGCTGACCGCGCTGGAGGATTCGCTCATTCAGAAACGAACGGTAGACGGGCAGACCGTCATCAATTTCCCGTCGCGATTGAACTTTCACTACATCTACTTGCGTGGAGCCGTTGACGGCGCCGAGGGTGGTGTGACCGACGGGGCATTGCAGATGTTGGCCGATCTGCGCGCAAAGTGGGCCGGCTTCCGGGCAGAGCTGGATGTTCTCTTGGGAGACGACCTCGACCGATTCAATGGTCTCATCGCGGAAAGGGGGATTCCGGCGATCATCTCGCCGGCCCGCCAGACGGCTCCAATTCCGTAGCGCCGGCGGAACGAGCGGCGGGGTCGGTCTGTTACGGAAGACGAGTTCCGGATTCGAGGAAGGTCTTGTGGCGAGGAGCACGCTCACCCACAATGCGTCTGACGTCCGGCGGGGCACGCGGGATCAATCGTCGAACACAGGCGAGGAGGGCTTCCCGTTTTGGTCTCCCATGTCTGGCGGCGGCGTTCGTCGATACCGACATTGGTCTCCATGACGCGTTTCAACGTTGCGGTTTTCACTGCGTCCTCTTGCTTGGCGCTGGCCTGCAGCGACGCGACCGATCCAGCGCGCTCTGCTCCTCCGGTGGCGTTTGCCGTCATCTCGGGTGACAGCCAGCTCCACTTCCCCGGCGCAACGACATTTAGCGAGCTTGGAGCGGCGCTTGTCGCCACCGACGGCGAGCGTGTCCTGCAAAGCGGTGTGCCGGTGATGTGGAGTGTTCTCTCCGGCGGGGGATCGATCGAATCGAGTGTCGACACCACGACGTTCCGGGGAGCGGCCTTTGCTAGATGGACCCTTGGCGACGAAGAAGGGGCGAACCGCGCGATGGTGTCTGCGGAGGGAATCGCGCCGGTCGAGTTTTTTGCGCGTGCCGCCAAGGCTGGCCCCATCGTGTTCGTGTCTGCGCGGCACGGGCGGTTACCGGGAAACGAAACAGCGGGCGACCTCTATGTGATGAAGGAGAATGGTAGTGACGTGATGCCGTTGTTCGGGCAGAATCGTCCGTCCCAGGCGCTCTCCGATCCCGATTGGTCCCCGGATGGATCCAAGATCCTGTTCGTCCGCGCGACGGAGCGCCCGTTCGGCGGGACGCCGGGTTTGCTTCCGCGCGGTTTGTTTTGGATCACGCCTGATGCCACGCGTGAAGAGCAGGTCCCGGTGAGTGGCGTTCCCGGGTACGTCCAGTTCCTCGAAGAGCCGGCCTGGGCGCCGTTTGGATCCAAGATCGTGGCACGACTCGGCGGCGTAGGCGAACCCAGCATCCCGCCCCAGGTGACGCCCGGCCACATCCACGTCATGAACAGCGGCGGCAACAATATCCTGACCCTCGCAACGCCCGCAACGTCCGGCCACGATCCGGATTGGTCGCCAGTGGGAGACCTGATCGCGTTTTCATGCGAGGTCGATGGATTCATCGACGTGTGCGTCATGGATATGAAGGGCGACAATTTCTCGCAGCTCACCGCTGATGATGCAATAGACACCGATCCGGCCTGGTCACCCGATGGCACCAGGATCCTGTTCGCGAGAAATCCAGACGAGGGAGGCGGGATCTGGGTCGTCAAC
>JBFHWR010000308.1:0-4762 GCA_041599395.1 Gemmatimonadales bacterium
ATCTCACCTCGGCCGTGACCCTTGGGATAGACGGCGATAATGGTGGAGTCATCGTCGAGCAACACGGTCGTGGGGTGGCCGAGGTATTGCCCGGCCTCTCTGTCGACGATGATCTGCCGCGCGGTATCGGTGGCGAGATCAATCAGGGGCAGGGCAGGGCGCGGTGGGACGGTGACTTCAGGGATGTTGGCACGAGGGGTAGGTACCGGCGGGTCGATCGGCTGCGGTGCGCGGCTGCACGCCAATGTGGCGACCAGGACGAGGACCACTAAAGCCGCCCGTGCGCCAGGGCGTGCCCGCGACCCTCGACCAACAGAAACCGGCTCGATCATGCGCTCAACCAACCTCGCGTGCGTTTCGGATCCAAACATCGATGCTGCAAGCGATCCGCGCAACCGAGTCGGGGATGCAGTAACTTAATTCGTTCCATTGGCTTGTCTGGGATCCTACCCAGTTCAGGAGGGGTGATGAGCACACGGGCGATATGGTGCTGCCTCACGGTTTTCGGTTGCGCTGGTGCCCTGCCACAACCGGCCGCGACGCAGCACGCCGCCGCGGATCAGCGCGGGGCGCTCACCGCGGTCGAGGGCATCAAGGTTGGCCAGGTGACCGTGGCCGGTCGTGCAACTGGATGTACGGTGATTCTGGCCGAGGCCGGCGCCGTGGGTGGCGTCGACGTGCGCGGGGGCGCGCCGGGCACGCGGGAGACGGACTTGCTCCGACCGGGAAACACAGTGGAGCGGGTGCACGCCGTCGTGTTATCCGGCGGCAGTGCCTTTGGGCTGGATGCAGCGTCCGGCGTGATGCGATTCCTCGATGAGCGAAACATCGGCCTCAAGGTCGGCACCATCAACGTACCCATCGTCGTGGGCGCCATCCTGTTTGACTTGCATCTGGGTGACAGCAGCATTCGTCCCGGTCCCGACTGCGGCTACGACGCAGCCGAGCAGGCGTCTCACGGACCGATTGCCGAAGGCAATGTCGGCGCCGGTGCAGGCGCGACCCTCGGTAAGCTTCGCGGTTTCGACCGTGCGATGAAGGGTGGTGTGGGCACCGCGGCCATCACATTACCGAATGGGTTGGTCGTCGCGGCGCTCGTGGTGGTGAATGCCGTGGGTGACGTCATCGACCCCACGACCGGCGCCGTCGTTGCCGGCGTGCGGACGGCGGACGGCGATCGGTTGCTTGATGCAAGGACGTTGATCCGAAATGGGCTCTCAGCCCAACCGCTACCCGGCGGCAACACCACGATCGGGGTTGTCGCTACCAGTGCTACGCTCACGAAGGCGCAGGCGACCAAGGTTGCCCAGATGGCGCACGACGGTCTTGCGCGGACAATCTATCCGGTCCACACGCCGGCGGACGGCGACACCATGTTCGCGTTGGCGACGGGTTCGCACCGGGGGCTGGCTGACGTCGCAACCGTTGGTGCGCTCGCGGCTGAAGTCGTCGCGCAGGCGGTACTCCGGGCGGCGTGGGCGGCGTCGAGCCTTCCCGGTCTCCCGGCCGCATCCGACATGGCACGACCGTAAGATATTCTCGTGAATCTGCATCTGATCTTGTTGGTCGTGTACGCGGCGGCCCTGGTACTGGTGGGGTTGTGGATCGGCCGCCGAGTAGACAGCAGCGGGGGCTTTTTTGTTGCCGGACGGCAGCTGGGTCCGGTACTCATCTTCGCGACCGTGTTGGCTGCGAATATCGGAGCCGGATCGACCGTGGGTGCGGCGTCGCTCGGATATCGCGACGGTTTGAGTGGTTGGTGGTGGGTGGGGTCCGCCGGTTTCGGGACGCTGGCACTGGCATTTTGGCTTGGTCCCAAGATTTGGCGGGTGGCGCGTGACCACCAACTCTACACCGTTGGCGACTACCTCGAACTCCGGTATGGGCAGTCGGTGCGGGCGACGATTGCGATCTTGCTCTGGTTTGCCACGATTGCGATCCTCGCGGGTCAGCTCATTGCGGTGGGAGCGATTCTCAATGTCGTCGCCGGCGTTCCTCCGTGGGTTGGGTGTCTGATTGGTGGAGGCGTCATGACGGCGTATTTTGCTGCCGGGGGACTTTTTACGTCGGCGTGGATCAATCTCGTGCAGCTCGTGGTGCTATTGGGAGGATTCGCGGTCGCCTTTCCACTCGCGCTGATCAATGCCGGGGGATGGGACGCTGTTGTCGCCGCGGCGCCAACCGCTTCCACAGGTTACTTCAGCTTCGTCCGGGGTGGTGACTCGGGTTGGACGTACTTGCTCCTGCTGGGCCCGGCGTTTGTCATCTCTCCCGGACTCATCCAAAAAGTGTACGGCGCGCGTGATGCCCGAGCGATCCGGCTCGGTCTGGGAGCAGCGGCAATTGTGCTCCTCGTGTTTGCGGCGATTCCTCCGGTCATCGGCATGATCGCGAGGGTGTATCACCCTGAGCTCGGAAACATGGATGATGCGCTGCCGACGGTGTTGATGGACGGTCTTCCACTTGCGATCGGGAGCCTTGGGCTCGCGGCTGTGATATCGGCTGAGCTCAGCTCGGCGGACGCGATCCTGTTCATGCTGGCGACGTCGCTCTCCAAAGACCTGTACAAGCGGTTTCTCAAACCGGCGGCCAGGGATGACGAGGTCTTGCGGGTAGCCCGATTGGCGGCCGTCGCCGGCGGTAGTCTGGGCGTCTTGCTGGCGATTCTCCTGGAATCCGTGATCGATGCGCTGGCGATTTTCTACTCCGTTCTCGTCGTGAGCCTGTTTGTGCCGGTGGTGATGGGACTCTACTCGCGGCGAGCCGGTGTGCCGGAGGCGTTTGCGGCTATCATCGGCGGCGTCTTGGTATGGGTCGTCGTGCGAACCGGAGGATGGAACGTAGCCGGGTGGGCGCCGAGTGCGCTGGGGTTGATTGCGTCGGGCCTGCTCTTCGTCACGTGGTCGCTCCGGCTCAGGCGCCGGCCCGTTTAGCCGGCCTCACGATCAGCAGGGGAAGGCGGCGACCGGCCGTGGCTTGGCGGCTGATGGCTTCTCATGGCCGACTTGTGTCGGCTGTGGCCATGTGTGTTATTCTTCCCTTATGCGAAATGGACGACTGATCCGGCGGATGCTCGCGGCGGCGCTGCTCCTTGTGTGGCTCGTGCCATATGCGCAGCCGGCAGTGTGCGAGCAGACGCGTCATGGCAATCTTGGCATGCACCAGATGGACGGGGGCGAGAATTGGCTGGCGCCGCTTGTTCATCATGAAGCGAGCTGCCATGACGCCATGGGTTGCGCAAACACGGTTACCCCACGAGTGGTGGCGCAGGCCGTGGAAGTTCGGGCCTTACCCACTCATTTCGAGCCCCCAGTTGGTTTCATTCAGTCTGCCGCGCGGAACACGGACCCACCGATAACGCCTCCTCCCAGAGCGTAACCTCTTCCAGTCGAATTGTGCCTATGCGCCGACGCTGACTCTTGGTCTGCGTGCGCATTCTTTGTGATTGGCAGAGAGGAAATTCATGCATCAGCACAAATACTGGAGGGCTAGCTGGGATTGCGGGCCCAAGCCGTACCGAGCCGTTGTCGGCGTCTTGGCAATGATTTTCATGGTAGGCAACGCAAACCGTGCAATGGCGCAGGGCCAACCGGACACGCTAACCGTCGAGGAGGTCGTATCCATCGTCCGAGCGGCGAATCCCACGCTTGCCGCCGCCGGGTTTCGAGCGGCGGCCGTCTCAGCGCAAGTTGCCCAAGCCGGAGCGCTCCCGGACCCTATGCTGTCGCTGGGGCTCATAAACCGGACGGTAGGCGGGTTTTCGGCCAGCGAGCCAATGTCAATGAACTCCGTGCAGCTCATGCAGCGGTTCCCCTGGCCGGGAAAACTCGGGTTTGGTGAGGAGCGACAGCGCCACCTGGCCGAAGCCGAAGCGCTGGACGCCGCGGACACGGAACTCGTCCTGGTCTCACGCGCGAAGTCCGTGTACTACCAGCTCGCGTTCATCGACCGGTCTGTCGTCATCATGAATGAAACGAGAGACCTGCTCAGGAACTTCCATCAAGTCTCGTCTGCGCGCTACGCGGTAGGCACGGGTCTGCAACAGGATGTGTTACAGGCTCAAGTTGCCATAGCGCAAATGACGGAAGACATCACCGTGATGGAACAGAACCGGCGAGCCATGGCCTCACGGCTGAATGCTTTGATGGGGCGCGAAGCGACGTCACCTGTTGGCGCGCTCGAGCTGCCGCCGTTGGGCGACGATCTGCCTGATGTCGATTCACTCGTCGCGCAGGCCGTGATACAGCGTCCTGCTCTGCGTTCGGCGGAACAGCGGACACTCGCAGCCGAGGCTGGCTACCGAGCGGCGCGCCGGTCGCTCTACCCGGACATCACGGTCACGCTTGGTTACGGGCAACGACCCCAATTCAAGGATTTGGCGACCGTGGTGGTAGGGCTCAGCATTCCATTGTGGGCCGGGAGCCGGCAGCTCCCGCTCAGACGGCAGATGGCGGCCATGCAATCGATGGAAGAGGCCAAGTCTCGAGACTTGCTGAACGAAACGTTTGCCGAGCTTGCGGAACTGCGGGCGGAAGCAATGCGGGACCGGAATCTTGCGGAACTGTACGCAACGTCTGTCCTGCCGCAGGCACGGGCGGCCGTGGAGTCGGCGCTCTCGGCCTACCGTGTTGGACGCGTGGACTACACGACCCTCGTGCAGAACCAAATGACCGTCAATCGTTATGCCATCGAGACCGTCCGACTCGCGGCTAACTATCATCGAGCTGTCACTGCCGTCGAAGCATTGGTAGGTGGAAGCATA
>JBFHWR010000309.1:0-4731 GCA_041599395.1 Gemmatimonadales bacterium
CGCCCAGTCGATCGTTTCCGCCACGCCCGGGACCTTGGTGAGTGGTCGCGCCCGAAGTCCGGACGCGAACGCGGCGATCTCTCGTGCCAGACGCTCGCTCACGTCGGGCACTTGCCGCTTGATAATCCTGACTTCCTTTTCCAAGCTCGGGTGCTGTACAAAGAGATACAAGCAACGACGCCGGAGCGCGTCACCAATCTCTCGCGAGCGATTGGAAGTGAGGATCACATGCGGCCGATGCGTTGCATCAATGGTGCCCAGTTCCGGAACCGTCACCTGAAAGTCAGAGAGCACCTCGAGGAGAAATGCCTCGAACCCGTCGTCCGCTCGATCGATCTCGTCGACGAGCAATACCGGCGGACGGTCCTCGCACGTAATGGCTCGAAGCAACGGCCGCTGCAGCAAAAAGTCTCGACTGAAGATCACTTGTTCCACTTCTTCCGGGGGACGTCCGTCGGATTCCTCCAGCCGGAGTCGGAGCAGCTGCCGTTGGTAATCCCACTCGTAGAGAGCCGTATTGACGTCGAGTCCTTCGTAGCACTGGAGGCGGATCAGCTCTGTCCCGAGGTACTGCGCGACCACCTTTGCGATCTCGGTCTTTCCAACACCCGCGTCACCCTCGACGAGGAGCGGCCGTTGCATGTGCAACGACAAGTACACCGCGGTGGCGATCTCGGGCTCAGCGATGTAGCCCAGCCGCTCCATAGCATCCTGCATCTCAGCAATGTCAGGCTTCACACGTCCGTCCCACCGCGAGATTCGGCGGCTCCCGTGAATTGCCGCGGTGACGAGAGAAATTTCTCACGACACGCGCCGCAGCAGAACACGTAGGTCTCGCCCGCGAACTCTGCACGATAGCGTGCAGTTTCCGGATCGACCTGCATGCCGCACACTGGATCCGCACGCAGCGAGCGTATTTCGCGACTCGGACGCGGCGCTGCTCCCTCAGACTGCGCGCGGGCTCGCTCCACAATCTCCGCCAAGATGCTGAGCGCAATCTCCTCCGGTGATGTGGCGCCGATATCGAGCCCAGCCGGGCATTTAACGTGGCTGAGCGCGTCGGTGCTCATACCACGCGACGCGAGTGAGGCCTGGACCTCCGCAAAGCGCGCCCGGCTCGCCACAAGGCCGAGGTACGCCGGCTTGAACGTCATCGCCTGCTCTAGAGCCGCGACATCATTGGTACCGAGCG
Source organism: Gemmatimonadales bacterium (assembly GCA_041599395.1). Classification (GTDB taxonomy): domain Bacteria; phylum Gemmatimonadota; class Gemmatimonadetes; order Gemmatimonadales; family GWC2-71-9; genus JBFHWR01. The sequence goes on from JBFHWR010000309.1 coordinate 1,193, forward strand.
TTGCAACCACGACATACAGTCGGGCAGGATCACGCATGGCCCGTTGCTGCAGATCGGCCGTCGTCGGATCGGTCACGATGCGGTCCGCCTCTGGAAACATCGTTCGATCCGCCTCCGGATCGACGGCCTCGACCGCGTATCCCAGGACCTTACCAAAGCGCGCGACCGCATGCGCGGCCGGCGAGATGCCATACACGACCAGGCGCGGCGCGGGAAGCACGGGCTCGATGTAGATCTCCACGGATCCTCCACTGTGGCACGTCATCGGAAGGACGGTCAACCCCGGGCGCGGCGTTTCCTGCTCTGGAGTGGGACTCATGAGAATCAGTCGCGGCGTACCCCGCCGAATGACGTCTTCCGCCTCCCGGACGACCGTGGGCTGGGTGCAGCTTCCCCCCAACCAACCATGAAACCCGCCACCCCGCGTGATGAGGGCGCAGTCTCCCGTCCGGGCCGAACTCGCCGGTTCCCGGCGGACGACCGTTGCGAGCGCGAACGGCTCACCGCGGCGGGAGAGTTCCGCCCCCAACTGGAGAAGTTTGGCTTCCATTCGAAGACCTGAAGTGACGTCCTTTACTGCAAGAACTTGTGGCCGGGAACGAGGATAAGGAAGTGAGGACCGGCGTGCTCCACTAATCACCCCGTCACTCCCAACGCTTGTAGCGAAAGGGAGATCAGTTGCCAGCCCGTGCCTTCAACTCCTCGAACCAATTCAACACGACATGGATCTGGCGGGCGGGTGCGTCGGGGTTCGGCGCGGGGTACAGGATTCGCTGCCCGTCGCCGGCGACTGCAAACCCGACGACAATGCTCGGGAGATCCGGAGAGACAAAGAGCGGCCGGGGGGTGGTCCAATCGAATCCACCCCGAGTAGCGACGCTTGATACCAGGAGTGTGTCCTGATTCACGAAGAACAGCTCGCCGCTCCGAGCCGACCACTCCGGCAAGCGACCTCCCTGTACTGAGATTTGCTGCTTGCCCGCCAACGCCGGGTACGAGACCACGTAGACCTCCTGCCGTCCCGTCTCGGTCGACGTGTACGCGATCCATCTTCCATCGGGCGAGAAACGCCCTTCTCCGAATTGTCCTGGAGCCGTCGTCAAGGTATCGAATCGCCCGTCAGCGCGATTCACGATGAGGACAGCGCCTCCATCGTACACCACGAAAGCCCCTCCATCCGGCGACCACGAGCGCGGGACCGCAAAGTGTTCCGAGGTGTAGACTTCCTCGACGTCTTCCGAACCGTCGACGGGTCGTATGAGAATGCGATGGTCGCGCCCCGTAACCACCTTTCGATAGGCCACCCGCCGGCCGTCCGGTGACCAAACCGGATTGTCTTCAGTAGTCTGATCAAACGTCAGTCGGCGCTGCTCTCCGGACAGGACGTCGAAGCGCGCGATGTCGGCATTGGGCGACGCCACGTAGGTGACGGCGTATCGTTCATCGGGCGACAGTCGAATCCCCTCGACTGTCAACGGTGGTCCGACGTGCCCCAAGACCCGTCCGCTCCGATCGACCCACGTGAGACGGTGGTTTTCCCAACTCGAGCCCCGCACGAACGCCAACGTCCCGGCGTCGGAGACGGTAAACGAGCCAGCCCCGGCCCAATAACCCGTGCGAACGCCTTCGACGACGACGAATGCGCTTCCGGTCACGCGCCGCCGTTTCAAATCAAAGGGTACAGCCTCGAGGTTCCCGTTCGCGCGAATGTAGACGACGTGCCCGGTCGGGACATAGCGGCCGGATGTACCATCCGTAACGACGACGGTCCGCGTACCGGTTGCGACCTCTTCAACAACGATCTGAGCCCCATTCCACATCATGCCGGGACGAAGGATGGTGTAGAGCACCAGCTTGCCGTCCGCCAATAGCTGCGGGAACACATGGGCCCCTTCCGCACCTGCCGTATCGAGCGTGGTGACTTCTACCCACGCCGTGTCACCCGCAGCCCGGCGGAAAATTCCCGACGACTCTAATGCGTCGCGGACGAGCATCTCGTCAGTGACCCGATTCGAAAAATCGACTGCCGGACCGCCTGCCGTAGGCACACCCCTCAGCCCGTCGTTGTAAAACAAGATCCAACGATCGTCCCGTGAGAATACCGGGTGCAACCCCATGACGCGGGCGAGCAGCTCGGAATCGGGGTGCGCGAAATCCCGCTTGACCAGTCCGTCGCCAGCGAAATACGCCAGCGTGCGGCCGTCGTGCGAGACTGCGAGGTTCGCGCGGTAGGCCCGTAAATCATGTCCCTCTGGTACGGGGACAGTGAATCGGGTCACGTCCCTAAAGGCAGGTTGACCTGCCGGCCTGATCAGCCAACCGACAACCGCGCTCACTGCCATCAACGGAAGAATCCACATCCACCCGGCACGCAAGGCGGCCGCCGACGGCAACGCAGGAACATGCGCCGTCGTTGTCGCAGTCGCCGGTTGAAGCGTGAAGCGCGAGTCCGTCAGCGCCTCGGCAAACTTTGCCGCGCTCTCGAAGCGATCAGCCGGCAACTTCTCCAGGGATTTCCGAAGCGCTGCGGCAACATGCTGCGGCACTGACTTGCGAAGGTCGGTTACCGGCCGCGCATCGTCTGTGACGATCTTCATGACGATCTGTTGTGCCGTTGAGCCCGTGTGTGGCGGTTCACCACTCAGCGTCTCGTATAGTACCGCGCCCAACGAGTAGATGTCCGCCCGATTCGTGAGATCTCGATCCGCGGTGGCCTGTTCCGGGCTCATATAATGTGGCGTACCGAGAGACAGGCCCGTCTCCGTCATGCGCCCACCGGCTGCCGCGCTCACGGCGAGCGCGATGCCGAAATCGGCCACCATCGGCCGTCCATCGTGGAGCAGAATATTTTCGGGCTTGATGTCCCGGTGGATGACACCGTGGCGATGCGCGTAGTCCAACGCATCCGCAACCTCACACGCGATGCGTACGGCATCGTTGACCCCAAGTTGTGTCTCGCGGTTCAGCCGGTCACGTAGCGTCTCGCCTTCGATGTACGGCATGACGTAATACAGGAATCCGTCGGCCTCGCCGGAATCGAACAATGGCAGAATGTGCGGGTGCTGGAGCGTGGCTGTCGTTTTGATTTCTTGAATGAACCTGTCAGCCCCCAGCACAGCGGCGAGTTCGGGCCGTAAGACTTTGATCGCCACTTTGCGGTCGTGTTTGATGTCGTGGGCGAGATACACGGTCGCCATGCCGCCGGCACCGAGCTGTTTCTCGACGGCATATCGATCGGAGAGCGCGGCGGAGAGACGGCTCAGGAGGTCATTCACGGCGCCCATCCGGGTCTTTCAGCGGTGCAGCTGCGTTATTGGTCGGAAGACTCATTGCCCCGCAGCGCTCGCTGATGGCGTCGAAGGCTGGCTCGTCATTTCCATCGTGTCACAAGGTCAAGGGGGTAGACAGAACGGGTTGCGCTATTCAGCATCTAGCTTCCCGAGTGCACCAAAAGTAGAGCTTCGACCGGGCTGAGGCCAGCAGCCGATCCCGCCGGACAGCGATCGGTCCCGGTTCGAGAACCCGGCGGGGTTGGAGGA
>JBFHWR010000310.1:0-4726 GCA_041599395.1 Gemmatimonadales bacterium
AGCGAGATCCGCAACAGACGCCTCCCACTGCCCGAGCCGCTGTTTGGTCAGCGCGATGTTCCGTAAAAGATCTCTGTCGCGGGCGGCGCGCTCTTGTCCTCGGATATACTCGGCAAGGGCGCGTGCGAGGTCGTACTCCACCAGACGATAGTAGTCACCCTTTGCGAGATACCCCTCGGCCCTGTTGGGCGCCCACCTGATCGCTCGTTCCGCCGCCTCCAACGCGAGCGCCGCTCGCTCCGCACTCGGAACGCTGTTGGCATGGATGAAGCTGTGGGCGCGTGACAATTGCGCCCAGGCCTGCGCGAACGTCGAATCGCGTGCGACGGCGCGCTCGTACTGCTCGATCGCCCGCTCCAGGGTAATCGGGTCGCCAATGCCCACGCTGTTCGAGATCTCTTCCCCACGCAGATACGCGTCGTACGCGCCGATGTCATGCGTCGGTCTCTCGTCCAGCGATTCCTGTTCCGTCGTCGCCAGCGTCACATTGAGCGCGCGCGCCACGTGTCCGGCTATGGCCGCTTGCACCCCGAATACGTCCGTGAGCTCCGCATCGAACGACTGTCCCCACTCGACGGCGCCCGTACTCACGTCGATCAGCTCCGGTCTGACCTGCACCCGGCTCGGCTCGCCTTCATCCGCCTGCCACTGGACCGTGGCAGTCAGCAAGTATGACACACTCAGCTCGGCGGCGATCTCTTGCACCGATTTCTCCGTGGCCCTGTACGGAATCGAACTCGTACGTGCAGTGACGAGCACGCCCGGGAGACCGGCGAGCTTACCGCGAACTTCGTCGGTGACGCCGGCGGTAAAGTAATCCTGTGCGCTCGACCCGAGGTTCTCGAACGGGAGCACGGCGATCCGCGCTGGAGCGCGATCCGCGCCGCCAAACACACCAAGCAAAATTCCTGTGGCGGCAAGCACGCCCACGACGCCGGCGATAGGCCAGAGAACCTTGCGACGGTTTCCTCCACCGCGAGCTGCCGACCCGGCGGTCGTTGTACGCACACCACTCAGGCTCTTGGCAAAGTCCTCACACGTGGCGTACCGGTCCGCCGGCGTCTTTGCCAGCACGGTTCTCAGGGCGTGGGAGACGGACTCGGGGAGGTTGGGCCTGATGACGCCGATGGGCGCTGGCTCCACGGTCATGTGTTGCCGCAGCAGACTGTCGGCGCTGGGCCCGGTGAACGGCGGCTGCCCTGCCAACATTTCGTACAGCACGCAGCCGAGGCTGTAGAGGTCGCTCCGCGGGTCCACACCTCCGTCGCCAGCCGCCTGCTCCGGACTCATGTACGCCGGCGTGCCGACGGCAAGACCGGTAGCGGTGAGCTGTGCGCCGCCTGCGGCACCCACCGCTCGCGCAATGCCGAAGTCCGCCACGACGGCGTGGCCGTCCACCAGCAGAACGTTCTCGGGCTTGATGTCGCGGTGCACCACGTTCCGGCTATGAGCCGCGCCCAGCGCGCCGGCAATCTCGCGGGCGATCTGCAACGCATCATCGAGCGAAAGCTGTTTTTCGCGTTGCAAGCGATCACGCAGCGACTCTCCCTCGACGTAGGGCATCACGTAATACAGCAACCCATCCGCTTCGCCTGATTCATGGAGCGGCAGTATGTGAGGATGGGTGAGCGTGGCCGCGATTTCGATTTCCCGGAGGAACCGCGCGGCGCCGATGGTCGCGGTGAGGTCCGGCCGGAGCACCTTCACCGCAACATCGCGGTTGTGCTTTTGGTCGCGAGCGAGATACACCGTTGCCATTCCGCCCGACCCGATTTCTCGCACGAGTATGTAACGGTCAGCCAGTGCGTTTTTTACCCGTTCAAGATCCGTCATGACTCAGAAAGATAAAGACGGACGGTCGAGAGGACAGGCGGACGGCGGTCGGGCAGTCAGGCGACGGCACGCCGTTGACGGCCCATTCCGCACCCTCCAGATTCTCCCTTGGATCGCCAAGTCAGCAGTGGCGAGGATACCTGTCACAGGCGCTTGCGCGCCGAGGAGGGACCATGTTTCGCACTCTCAAACCGATCCTCGTGTTGGCTCTTCTCGCCGGAATCTCGGTAAACGTGGGGGCCCAGGAGGCGGCGACGATGAAGGCGAAGGACGCCAAACTCAAGGACGCCCTGAGCGCCGCGCCGGAAGAGCTTGCCAAGAATGCCACGGTCATGGACTGGGACCAGACCGTGCTCAAGGAGGGCAGCAACGGCTACACATGCATGCCCACGCCACCTGATTTGCCTGGTGAGGCGCCCATGTGCCTGGACGGGGCATGGATGAAGTGGGCGCACGCCTGGATGAACAAGGAGGACGTGAGTATCTCGGCCGTCGGAATCGGCTACATGCTGAAAGGCGACGAGGGCGCCAGCAACTCCGATCCGTACGAGACCGACCGCACCAAAGTCACGGACTGGGTCGTTGGGGGACCCCACCTGATGGTGATCGTGCCCGATGCGGCTCAGCTCGACAACTTCCCCGAGGACTATACGCGCGGGACGCCGTGGGTCATGTGGAAGGGCACGCCGTACGCGCACATCATGGTGCCGCTCGGGAAGCATGAGATGGGGAAAGAGCACAGGTAGCGAAGGGTCGGGCGGTCAGGCGGACAGACGGACAGGCGGACGGACGGTCAGACGGGAGGGCGGCAGCCCTCTCGTAGCCGGTGCGTCCTTAAGCACGCCGTTCTCGGCCGAGCGCGCCCTCTCAGGGCGGGACTCCGCGACATCACGCACTCATTCCCGTCTACAGATCACCCGCCAGCGTCAGGTTCCTGAGCGTGGCGCCTTTTTTCACCTGGTGCTGTTGCATCCGCTGCAGGATGTGGTCGAGCGTGTGCACCGCCCGATTGATGTACGGTCCCTTGTTTAACATCACGCACTCGGCGCGGACACTCATGGCAGCGTCCGTGATTTCCGCGCGCGACGGAAGGCCCTTCTTCGCTAGTCCCTCGAGTACCTGTGTTGCCCAGATGACCGGCACATGCGCTGCCTCACACAGCCAGAGGATTTCTTCTTGAACTTCTGCCAACCGTTCCCAGCCACACTCCACGGCTAAATCACCGCGCGCGATCATCACAGCCACCGGGTGGGTCCTCATCGCCGCAAGCAGGAGCCACGGGAGCCGTTGAAAGGCCCGCTTTGTTTCGATCTTGAGGACGATGCCGAGGTCTTCGCGTCCTCGGGCACGCAGTTCCTCGTGCAACTGAAACACATCATCCGGTTCGTTGACGAAGGACAACGCGACCATATCCGCGTGTTCCGCGACGAAGTCGAGATCGGTGAGGTCCTTCGCCGTCAACGCTCCGATGCCGAGATCGCTTTCCGGGAAGTTGATCCCCTTATCGCCCCGTAGCTTCGTGCCTCCCGGCTTTGCGAGGGTGACCTCCACCTGCATCTCGTCCTCCGACACCGCGCGTACAATTCCCTCGATTTTGCCGTCGTCGAGCCTGATCGGTTCACCTACTTCCACGGTCGAGAAGACTTTGGGGAGCGTGCAAGAGATATGCGCTGGCTTCGAGAGACGGCCAGCAGCGTCACGGGCCGCCGGCGAACCCGGTCGAGGGTCCCGGTGAAGCGTGAGCATGTCACCGGTTCTCAAAATGATCGGCACTTCTGTCGGCGGGAGTTCTCCGATGCGCACCGAGTGTGAGATTTTGGCACCAAGATCCGGATCCGGCTGCTCGAGAGTGACTTCAGTGCCCGTCTCGATGTAGGCCGTGTGGCGGGCCTCGCCCAAGAAGCCACCGTGCGCGCATGTAATAACCCGCACGCTGCGCTTCGCGTTGCGCGAATCGACCAACGTCACCTTGTCTCCCGGCCGCGCAAGCGAAACCCAGTCCGCCGGGACGGGGACGGTCACGTCGGCGGTCGTTCCCTGCGCCGGCTTGGTTCCAGACTGGGCAAACCAAATTTGGGCGGGAGCCACGACCCGGCCCTTGAGGTCCCGCTCAGGCTTCCACTTGATGACACGGGGTCCGGGCTCCAGGACTCCGGTACGCAGCTTCGGGCCTGCCAGGTCCATCGAGACCTTACAGTCGCGTCCGGTCTCGCGCTTGGCCCGCTCGATGTTGTCGAGCATGCGCGCCCACGCTGCAGGACCGTCGTGTGCACAATTCACGCGTGCGCAGTCCATGCCGGAATCCAACAAGTCACGCACGATCTGGTACTCATCCGCCGCCGCCGAAGGAAGCGTGACCATGATGCGGACGTCGCGCCCCTCAGGGCCCGCCCTCTTCGTCTTTGGCTCGCTCCCACAAGGCGTCCAATTCGTCCAGATGCGCGCCCCGCGGTTCCCGCCCCTCCGAGTGGAGGATGGTCTCGATGCGGCGAAATCGCCGCTCGAATTTTCGGTTTGCACGACGCAGGGCTTGCTCGGGATCGACATTGAGGTGTCGCGCCGCATTGACGCACGCGAACAATAGATCACCCAATTCGGATTCGAGTCTGGATGGATCGGCGCCTGCCGCCAGTTCCTCGAGCAGTTCGCCGGTCTCTTCGGTGATCTTGTCGAACACCGGTTCGGGCGTCGGCCAATCGAATCCGACCCGCGACGCCTTGCGTTGAAGTTTCAGGGCGCGCGTGAGCGCCGGAAAGTTCAAACCAACACCATCCAGCGCGCTCGTCGCCTCTCCGTCGCGAGCGCCTTTCTCGTCGGCTTTGATGCGCTCCCACGCTTCGGACTGCTCGGCGGAATTCGCAAATTGGTCGTCACCGAACACGTGTGGGTGCCG
>JBFHWR010000311.1:0-4633 GCA_041599395.1 Gemmatimonadales bacterium
AGCGGGCGAGCGGCTCACCGAACAACACGTCGCCGTGAACGAGCGACGGAACCTCCTGTAACGCCGTCACGCTCACAGCGGCCGGGCCCGATCGAGCGAGAGCGCTTCCAGCTTAGGCGACGCACCACCGATTGGCTCGGCCCCAACCGTTCCGTACCATTCCTGGAGACACCGCACGGTACCCCGGCGGCTCCGGAGCGCCAGAACCGCGTCGCACGCGGCACTCGCAGCCGACATCGTCGTCGTATACGGTACACTGTGCTGCAGCGCGATGCGGCGGATGGCGTAGTCGTCCTGCTGCGTCAGCTTGCCCAACGGCGTGTTGATCATGAGCTGGATCTGCCCCGAGACCATGAGGTCGGCCGCGTTTGGACGCCCTTCATGCACTTTCAGCACGTGCGCCGCGGAGATCCCGCTCGATTTGAGATAGCGGGCCGTCCCCTCTGTCGCCAACACTTCGAAACCCATCTCGTGGAACCGGCGCACGATGGGCGTTACCGTGGGTTTGTCGCGGTCGTTGACGGAAACCAGGACCCGTCCCTCAAGCGGGAGCGCCGCGCCCGCCGCCGATTGCGCTTTCGCGAAGGCCATCCCGAAGCTGTCGGCGAGTCCCATCACCTCACCCGTCGAACGCATTTCAGGACCCAACAGACTATCGACACCTGGGAGCTTCGTAAACGGGAACACGGCCTCCTTCACGGCGACCCAGGCCATGGGGGGCACGTCGTCGATGCCCAGATCGGCGAGCGTTTTCCCAACGATGATCGCGGCCGCGAGCTTCGCCATCGACACCCCCGAGGCCTTGCTCACAAACGGGACCGTTCTCGATCCTCTCGGATTGACCTCCAGCACGTACACCACCCCGTCTTTGACGGCGTATTGGACGTTGAGCAGTCCCACCACCCCGAGTACCTTGGCAAACGCCTTCGTGTGCCGCCGCATTTCCTCGACCGCCGGCTGCGCGAGAAGATAGGGGGGGAGCACGCATGCCGAGTCGCCCGAGTGAATGCCGGCGTCCTCGATGTGTTGCATCACCCCTCCGATGGCGCAGTGGGTGCCGTCGGCAATGGCGTCCACGTCCGCCTCGAACGCGTCCTCGAGAAAGCAGTCGATCAACACCGGATGCTCCGGTGATGCCTTGATTGCGCGGCGGAAGTAGTCGCGCAGCGTTGGCTCGTCGTACACGATCTGCATGGCCCGTCCGCCCAACACGTACGACGGTCGGACGAGCACGGGATACCCGATCCGCTCTGCGACCTTCACGGCACTATCTTCGTCGACGGCCGTGCCGTTCGGAGGCTGCGCGACGCCAAGCGAGCGGGTCAGCTCGTCGAACCGGTGTCGGTCCTCCGCAAAATCGATTGCCTCGGGACTGGTGCCGAGGATGTAGACGCCCGCCCGCTCGAGTCCTTTGGCGAGTTTGAGCGGAGTCTGCCCGCCAAGCTGGACGATCACCCCTCTGGGCCGCTCCAACATCACGACTTCCAGCACGTCCTCGAGGGTGAGCGGCTCGAAGTACAGGCGATCGGAGATGTCGAAGTCCGTCGAAACCGTTTCCGGGTTCGAGTTGATCATGATCGTTTTGTGTCCCAGATCGCGAAGCGCAAGGCCCGCGCGGACACAGCAGTAATCGAACTCGACACCTTGTCCGATCCTGTTGGGACCGCTGCCGAGAATGACGACCCCCGCCGCCCCCAGCCCGTCAGCCTCGTTCTCCTCGTCGTAGGTCGAGTAGAAGTACGGCGTCGCCGCCGGAAACTCGCCCGCACATGTGTCGACCACCTTGTAACTCGGCCGCACGCCCACGTCCCACCGCAATTGGCGAAACTCGTCTTCGCGCATCCCACGCAACTCGCCTAGCTGCTTATCCGAAAACCCACGCCGTTTCATCGACCGCACGTGATCCGTATCGATCTCGGAGGCGGCACGAAAACCATCTTCGGCTACAACCAACTCCTGTAGCTGGCTGAGGAACCAGGGGTCGATGTGGCTCAAACCAGCCAGTTCGTCCACGGGAATGCCTGCCCGCATCGCCCATTTGAGCTGAAACACTCGATCGGCGGTCGGCGTGCGGAGCGCCAATCGGATCTCGTCAACGTCGTCCGAGGGGAGGCCATCGTCCCCCGGTGTCGCACCGGTCGCCCATCCGGCCCGATCGATTTCGAGCGCCCGAATGCCTTTTTGAAACGCCTCTTTGAATGTGCGGCCAATGGCCATCGACTCGCCCACGGACTTCATCTGCGTCGTCAGCGTCGCGTCAGCGGACGGGAATTTTTCAAACGCGAATCTGGGGAACTTGACGACGACATAGTCGAGCACCGGTTCGAATGACGCGGGCGTACTCTTCGTGATGTCGTTGGGAAGTTCGTCCAGGGTATATCCCACGGCCAGCTTCGCTCCGATCCGCGCGATGGGAAACCCGGTCGCCTTGGACGCAAGCGCCGACGATCGCGACACACGCGGGTTCATTTCGATGACCAGCATCTCACCGTCTTGCGGATTGACCGCGAACTGGATGTTACACCCACCCGCGTCGACACCGATCTCACGAATGATCGCGATGGCGCCGTCCCGCATCCGCTGGTACTCCCGATCGGTCAACGTCATGGCCGGAGCGACCGTAATCGAATCCCCCGTATGGACTCCCATCGGATCGAAGTTTTCGATGGAGCACACGATCACCACGTTGTCACGGTGGTCCCGCATCACTTCGAGTTCGAACTCCTTCCACCCCAAAACGGACTGTTCGATCAACGCGGAGCGGACGGGAGAAAGGTCCAGCGCATGGTGTGCCTTCACCTCGAACTCTTCACGATTGTAGGCGACGCCACCACCTGTTCCGCCCAGGGTAAACGACGGCCGAATGATGGCGGGATAGCCAACGTCGTCGATCGCCGCCATCGCATCGTCGAGGGACGCCACCACTTTGCCTCTGGGGACGTCGAGACCGATCCGTTGCATGGCCAATCCAAACTCTTTGCGGTCTTCCGCGAGCTTGATCGCCCGCTGATCAGCCCCAATGAGCTCGACGCCAAGCGCGTCGAGCGTGCCATGCTCGGCAAGCGCCATGGCGACATTGAGCGCCGTCTGGCCACCCATGGTCGGGAGGAGCGCGTCGGGACGCTCGCGCTCGATCACCTTGGTGACCCAGCTCTCGGTCACGGGCTCGATGTAGGTGCGGTCCGCAAGCTCCGGATCGGTCATGATGGTAGCGGGGTTCGAGTTGACCAACACCACCTCGTACCCCTCCTCCTTCAAGGCCTTCACCGCTTGCGTGCCGGAATAGTCGAACTCCGCGGCCTGTCCGATGACAATGGGGCCGGAGCCGATCAGGAGAATTTTGTGCAGGTCAGTTCGCTTGGGCACTCAAAACCTCGCGTAACGTTTGCTCGAACGGAATCTGAGGGGACCATCCGGTTTGTCGGCGGAGCTTCGCACTGTCACCCACGAGATAGGGCACGTCGATCGGACGCACGAGCTGCGCGTCCACCTCCGGGATCGCCCGATACGACAGGATCTCGTTCAAGGACTGGAACACGTCGTGGACCGAGACGGGTTGGCCCGTCGCAACGTTGTACACCTCACCCGGCTCGCCCGAGGAGAGCAGCCGAGCGTATGCGTCCACGACGTCGGCGACGTGGAGGTATTCCCGAACCGCATCGAGTCGCCCCACCTTGATGGCGGACGCACCGCAGTCACGAGCGATTCTGAGACGCATGGCAAACGCCGGCACCACAAACCGATCGTCCTGTCCGGGACCCGTATGTGGAAAGGGGCGCGCGACCACCACTCGGAGTCCGGTGCGCCGGTGGACCTCGAGTGCCGCGATTTCGGCCGCCAGCTTGGACGCTGCATACGGTGAACAGGGGGCGACTGGATCCGTCTCGACGCGAGGCCGGGCGGGGCCCACGCCGTACACCTCGGCGCTCGACACGTAGAGCAGCAGGGAATCCTGCCCTCGTTGCGCGCGCTCGCCAAGTTCATGAGCCAGCCGCGCCGTCCCGAGCGCGTTGATCTCCCACGCCCCCAGCGGATCGCGGCTCGCGTCCGCCCCGGAGGCCACGGCGGCGAGGTGCACGACCGCATCCCACTCCTGGCGGATCATGTTCCGCACCGAGTCGGCGTCGAGCAGCTCGAGGGCGACCTGAGACACCTGCGCGGGAAGCGGACGGTCCGTCGCGCCGGGGTGTCGCACCGCGCCGACCACCTCATGTCCGTCCTCGCAAAGTCTCGGCACCAACCACGACCCCACGAATCCATCCGCTCCGGTGACCAAGATCCTCATGTACGCGACGACAGACGTTTGAGATCGGAGTCAACCATCATCACGATCAGATCGCGAAAACCAACTTCCGGTTCCCAGCCGAGGACGGCCCGCGCCTTCGCATAATCGGACTGCAGGATTTCCACTTCCGCCGGACGAATCAAGTCAGGGTCGACCTTCACGTACTGCTGCCAGTCCAGCCCCACGTGATCAAACGCGATCTCGACCAGCTCCCGCACCGTCCGCGTCTCACCCGTGCCAATCACATAGTCGTCGGGGTCATCCTGTTGCAGCATCAGCCACATCGCCCGTACATAATCACCTGCGAATCCCCAGTCACGCCGGGCGTCCAGGTTGCCCAGTCGCACT
>JBFHWR010000312.1:0-4613 GCA_041599395.1 Gemmatimonadales bacterium
ACCCCAACCCCCGCCGCGTCGACCGCTACCCATCAGCATGCCGAGCAGCATCCACTCCAGCTCGGAGTTACGCCGGAACCGGCGGCCCGGACCGCCGCGTCCGCCGCCCCGGGTGATCGCCGAAATAATAATGATGATGAACAACACCATCATGACACCACCGACGACGTTCCTCCCTTGCCGTCGTGGTTGCGCGACTTCGATTTGCGGCGCGCCGGTCAGCTCGAAACCGAACTCTTGAGCGTACTCCTGAGCGAGAAGTACGACACCGGCGAGCAGGCCCGGGCCGAAGCCGCCTCGCTCAACGGCAGTCCTTCCGATCACGTTCCGAATGCGGCCGGCAGTTGCGTCCGTGATGAAGCCTTCCGCGCCAAGTCCGGTTGCGATCGCAATCTCCGACTGGCCGTCTCCAGGACGCTGGCCGGGCACCAAGAGCACGACCACGCCGGTGTTTCGCGCCGGGTCACCGGCGGCACCGGTTGCACCAACCTGCCATTCCCGCCCGATATCCCGTCCCACTTCGATGACGGGGCGTCCCTCGATATCCGGGAGCGTGACTACCACGATCTCTCCCCGGGATTTCTGGCGCACCTCGGTGATGAGATCGGTCATCGTCTGCCGCGACGCCTGGTCGATCACGCCCGCAAAATCATTCACGAAACCCGTGGGCTCCGGAATCTGCAGTTGGAAGAGAATCGGCAACAAGAACGTCAACATAGATCGCCGTAAGATAATCAGGGTACCGAATCAGTTCCGCCTTGACCCTGTGATGTATCTCCGGCCGAAACCGTGTACCTTTCCCGGTGAGATGATTGACGGGATTCGTAAGCGTTTCTTGAGTGGAAACGCGGGCGACCGACGGAGCTTCTTCCAGACCACGCTTGGCAGCTTGGTCGAGGAGGTGACTCACCGCACCGAACGTCGCATTGTTCGTGAGTCATACTTCCGGCCGCCCGGGGCGCTGCGCGAAGTGGCGTTCATCGCGTCGTGCACGCGATGCGGGGACTGCATCGAGGTCTGTCCGGCGGACGCCATCATCAAAGCGCCGGTGGGCGCGGGGCTGGCGGCCGGGACCCCGCTGATCGATCCAGAGGTTCAACCGTGTACCGTGTGTCCGGACATGCCGTGCGCCCGCGCGTGTCCCACCGATGCCCTCACGACCCCGATCGATGGGTGGCGCGGATACCGGATGGCAACCCTGGAGCTGGTTCCGGAGCGCTGCATTGCGTTCCAGGGCGTCGAGTGCGGTGTGTGTGCGCGTTCGTGCCCGGTCGGCGAAACGGCGCTCGCGCTCGACAGCGGTGGCCGCCCGGTGCTCAAGGCCGAGGGGTGTGTCGGATGTGGGGTCTGTGTGCGTGCATGCGTGACATCGCCGTCGTCCCTCAACTTGGAATTGGTTACCCAAAGGAGCGTTCGTGAAGGTCCCGTATCGAGTTGAGAAACCGTGGGGCTATGAGCTGATCTGGGCCAAGTCGGACCGCTATGTCGGGAAGATCCTGCACATCGAGCCGGGCCATCTCCTGAGCCTGCAGTATCACGAGGTGAAAGACGAGACGATTCACGTTCTCGATGGTGAGATCATCTTCCGTGTTCAGGAGAATGACGGCTTGGTGGAGCGTCGCATGACAAAAGGCGAGAGCTACCACATCGTTCCGCGGACGATTCATCAAATGGAGGCTGTCGTGTCCACCGATCTGCTCGAAGCGTCCACCCCGGAAATCGACGACGTCGTCCGCATCGAAGACCGTTACGGGAGGGTATAGCGTGAAAGTCGTTCTCCCCGTTGCGGGCAAAGGCACCCGCCTCCTGCCCGTCACGAAACACACCGGCAAGCCCCTCGTGCACGTGGCCGGCCGGGCCGTACTCGATTATGTGATGGACAAGCTCGATGGGCTCGACGTCAGTGAGCTGATCTTCATTACAGGGCATCTAAAAGAGCAGGTTGAAGAGTACGTCCGGGCCACGTACGACATACCGGCCCGGTTCGTCGAACAGAAGGTCCAGGACGGAACGGCCGGTGCCGTGAACCTGGCACGGCCCTACGTGAAGGAACCGGTGCTGATCATCTTTGTCGATACGGTGTTCGATGCCGACCTCACGCTCATCAATCGCGTCGATGCAGATGGCATCATCTGGGCCAAGGAAGTCGAAGATTATCAGCGGTTCGGCGTGATTGTCACCGACAACGATGGATATATGCAGCGCATTATCGAGAAACCCTCTGAGCCGGTTTCCCGCCTGGCCAACATTGGTCTGTACTACATCCGTGACTGGGAGACGTTGTTTGCGGGTATCGAGGAAACACTGGCGGGTCCCCAGCAAGCGGGGGAATGGTTTCTCACTGAGGCATTTCAGTACATGATCGACCGCGGGAAGCGCATTCTGACGGCGCAGGTGGAAGGCTGGTACGACTGCGGCAAGCTCGAGACGCTGCTGGACTCGAACCGCCAGTTGCTCGATGGCAAGTCGGCCCGCTCGGCGCCGGCCGGCGCCAACTCGCGTTTTGTAAGTCCGGTATGCCTCGCCGACAACGTCGTCGTCGAAGATTCGACCATCGGCCCGAACGTGTCCATCGATGCCGGCGCCGTGATCCGCAGCAGTATTGTCAAAGACGCCATCGTCGGCCGAAATGCGGAGGTGATCCGTTCGTCGGTCGACCACTCGCTACTTGGAGACGACACGCGGATCGTCGAACGCGAGCTGTCATGGATAATTGCTGCTGGCGAGGAGGTCAAACCCGCGCCGTAGTAGACGTGGGACGCAAGACGCGAGAAGCTGGACACACGACAAAATGATGGATCTCCGCGTCGAGCGTTGGGTGGAGGGTGGAGTGAGACGGCGCGTCTCGCGTCCGGGGCGACGTTGGATGGTGAACTCGAGCGTTGAAAGTTGAACGTTGAATGTCCAACGTTCTCTCATGCTTGACGCCACTCTGTTGCACTCGCAGACTTCGTGTATGAAACAGTCCGACCTCATTTACGACTGGAATCTCTCGGATCAGTTCGACTGGGCCAATGCGCAGGTTGACCTGAACGATGAAACCCTGCGCGACGGCCTTCAGTCTCCATCGGCGATCGACCCACCGATCGACAAGAAACTCGAACTGGTCCACCTCATGGCCGACCTGGGGATCGTGGCGGCCGATATCGGTCTTCCTGGCGCCGGTCCGCAAGTTGTTGAACAGGTGCGGTGTCTGGCGCGCGAGATCGTCCACGCCAACCTTCCGATTTCCCCGAATTGCGCAGCCCGTACAGTCATCGCGGACGTCGAGCCCATCGCGCGGATATCACATGAGCTGGGAATCCCGATCGAGGCGTGCACATTCATCGGTTCGTCGCCGATCCGCCAGTTTGCCGAAGACTGGACACTCGACAAGATGCTCCGGGTGAGCGAGAAGGCCGTGCGCTTTGCAGTTGGGGAAGGCCTACCGGTGATGTTCGTGACCGAGGATACCACCCGGGCACGACCGGAAACGGTAAAGGCGCTGTACGAAAACGCAATCCGCTGGGGTGCGCGCCGGATTTGTCTTGCGGACACGGTGGGTCATGCCACGCCCGATGGGGTCAAGCGACTGGTGCAGTTCGTCAGGGAAGAGGTGGTGACCCCCTCGGGCGAGGATGTGAAGATCGACTGGCATGGCCATCGAGACCGCGGCTTGGGGGTCGTGAACTGCCTGGCGGCCATCGAAGCGGGTGTGGACCGGGTGCATGCGACCGCATTGGGTGTTGGGGAGCGCGTCGGCAACGCCGAGATGGATTTGTTGATCGTCAACCTCCAGCTCCTGGGAGCCCACAAGCACGACGTGTCGAAGCTCAGAGACTACTGCACGCTCGCCGCGAGCGCGATTGGCGTTCCACTCCCCGATAACTACCCGGTGATGGGACACGACGCGTTTCGCACGGGGACCGGTGTCCACGCGGCTGCCATCATCAAGGCGAAGCGCAAAGGCGACGACTGGCTGGCGGACCGTGTGTATTCGAGCGTCCCGGCTGCCCGGTTTGGCGCCCGGCAGCAGATCGAAATCTCACCGGTGTCCGGACTCTCAAACGTTCGGTTCTGGCTGGCGGAACACGGATACGATTCCGATGATGATGCACTCTGCCAACGCCTCTTCGATGCGGCAAAGCGGAGTGATCGTGTCCTCAGTGAGTCCGAGTGCCGGCGCTTGATTGCCGAGGTGGCGGGCGGGTAGCGAGGTGAGTCCGGCGCCTCCGTTTCAGGAGCTCACAGAATCATACCTCGATTTGAAGTGGCACCTGAATCCGGTGGAAGCGACCGGTGCCGGGCTGCCGCAGTTCGATCACCAACTCGGTCGGTTTGGTGTAGACGCCGTAAAGCACCATCTTGCGGCCTTTCGATCACTTGCCTCCTCGCTGGAGGAGTGCGAGGTCGATTCCCTGCAGGACGAGATCGACCGCACGGCCTTGCTCTACGACGCACGCGTCACGATTCATTCCCTCGACAAAGATCGCTACTACAAGAGAAATCCTGGGTTCTGGGCTTCGCACCCGCTCGAAGGCTTGTATCTGCTCCTGGCTCGGCAGGACCGGCCGCGTGAACATCGGGCCGCCGCCGCCGAGCGCCGCCTCGCCCAGATCCCCACGTTCTTCGAC
>JBFHWR010000313.1:0-4607 GCA_041599395.1 Gemmatimonadales bacterium
ATTGGTGCAGACAGAACGCGCATGTTGATCGACGTCCACGCGCACTTTCATAGCGAGCGCTCGCCACGGAGCGACTGGCGGCGTTTGAATGAAAGCCGGTTGGCGGCCGGCCGACGTATCGGTATCACGGCCCATGTGGCGTCCATCTTGGGGTCCTGGGGCGCCAACTCGCCCACGTACTTCCCGTCCCCCGATGATGTCACGGAAGGCAACGAGGCGATGCGTGCCCTTGTCCGCGACCATCCCGGACTCGTCTACGCCTATTGCACCGTGAATCCCAATTACACCGAACACGCTCTAACGGAAATCCGACGGGGTCTAGACCAGGGGATGGTGGGGATCAAACTCGCCGCGAGCCGCCGGGCGACTGATGCGTTGTTGGACCCGATCGCGGAGGCTGCGGCGAGCCAGAATGTCCCCATCCTACATCATGTCTGGCAGCGCAGGCGGAGAGACTGGCCCGGCCAAGAAGCGTCCGACGCCAGCGAAATCGCCACGCTCGCGGCGCGTCACCCGAATACCAAGTTCATCTTGGCGCATTTGGCCGGAGGCGGCGATTGGGGACATTCCCTGTATGCGGTGCGCCAGGCGTCGAACATTTGGGTCGATCTCTCCGGCAGCGGCGTCGACGTCGACATGCTGCACGCAGCGGTGGGCAACCTGGGCTGCAGCAGGCTCCTGTGGGGCGCGGATGTGACACTCGATACCGGATGGGGCAAGCTCCGATATCTGGAGAGCATGCTGTCGGGTCCGGAATGGGACCTCATCGCGTTTCGGAATGCGGTAACGGTTTTTCCCGCAGGGGCGTTTCATGTCGACGACTGACGCGTGCGCGTTTGTAGGACCCTTCCCGTTTCGGGCGCTCCCGCACGGCGACGTCGACTGGATGTTGGGACAGATGGATCGGGTGGGGATCGACCGCGCGTGGGTGGGATATCTCGCTGCGTGCCTGCATAAGGATCCGGCGTTTGCCAACGTGGAGCTCTTCAATCTGGTCGCTCCGCACGAGGATCGTTTGTTTGCCGTGCCAACCGTGGACCCGTCACTGCCGGGCGTGACCGAGGCCGTCCAACTCGCGGCGGACACGGGGGCACGCGCCATGCGGGTTTACCCAATGCATGTGGGCATCGATCCCGCCGGGCCGGTCATGTCCACGTTGATCGATGTCGCAGCCTCGCTGCACCTTCCGTTGATCCTCACGGTTCGCTTTGAGGACGTGCGTCAACGCCATCCAATGGATGTTGCCGCGGACCTTCCCGCCGCCGCCGTGCGTTCACTTGCGCGGATGCATTCGGATGCACGCATTCTCGTCACGCAAGCGGACCGAGCGTTTATCGAGGAAGTACATTTTGGATTGACACCGGAAGAAGCCGGCCGGCTGTTGTGGGATATCTCGTGGATCTGGGGCCCACCCGAGGACCATCTCACGCACCTATTTGAAACCGTTGGGGTCGAGCGCTTCACGTTCGGCACCGGCATGCCGCTTCGGATTCCTGATGCGTCGGTCGCAAAGCTCGATTTGATGGAACTGTCCCCCGATCTGCGGTCCCGAATCATGGGAGAGAACCTCGAAGCCTGGAGTACCCGCCACCCATGACGGCACTTGCAGACAGGTTTCGCGGCAGCGTCATTCCCGCGGTTCCCGTCCCATTCAAGCCGGATGGCCGCATCGACGCCGCGGCGCAGCGCACGTACGCCCGGTGGATGGCACAGCAAGCGGTGGGAGGTGTGGCAGTGTGGGCCCATACCGGTCGAGGTCTTTGGTTGACGGACGCACAGCGCAACGACGTGCTCGCGTGTTGGCGCAACGCGCTCGGTACGACGCCGATCGTGTGCGGTGTGGGGATCCCGCGAGGTGCGAAGCTGCCAGGGGAAGCCGCGTCGCGCACCAAACGGGCGCGTGATGTCACGGTTTCGATGGCGGAGCTGGCAAAACAAGGCGGCGCGTCGGCGGTGTTGGTACACCCGCCTGCCGTCCTCCGGGATCTTCCGAACTGGGAAGCGAGTGTGTTGGAGTACCACACGGCAATTGCCGCCGTTGGGCTTCCCGTCATCGTCTTCTACCTCTACGAGGCGGCCGGCGGGATCGCGTATTCCACTGACTTGATCGGGCGTCTCCTGCACCTGGACGGCGTCATCGGCATCAAGCTCGCGACGCTCGACAGTGTGATGACGTTCCAGGATGTGGGGGCGGTGGTCCAGTCACAGGGTGATCCTTTGTTCATTACGGGTGAGGACCGATTCCTCGGCTATTCGCTCATGCTGGGCGCAGACGCGGGACTGATCGGGATAGCGGCAGCCTGTACAGATGAGATCGCGGCGCTCTTCAATGCCTGGTTTGCGCGCGATCTGGAACGGTTCGCTCTCGCGTCCGCCGCCGTGGATCGTTTTGGCCGGGCGACGTTCAGGCAGCCGGTCGAGGGATATGTCCAGCGACTGTTGTGGGCACTCGAGGCAGACGGCATCATTGAACCGGGAGCGCACGACCCGTTCGGACCTGGCCTGTCGGCAGCAGACCGCTGTACCGTGGTTGACGCGGTACGCGCCTTACGATCTCGATGAACCTGCTTCCCGCCGAACCCTCCGTCTCACCGTCCTGGCACGCACGGCTCACGAGGCTATGCGACGCCACGCGCGCAAAACCACCGGACGATTTGGCCTCTGTAGTGCGTGATGAGCTGCGCATCGACCTCACGGCGCGGTATGCGGGCATCACGATTCCCCACCCGTTTGGTAAAGCGTCGGGACAGCTGTCGCACACGCTGCACCAAATCGAGAGTGACGTCGAAGCGGGGCTCGCGTTCGTGGTGCTCAAGACCGTCATCGCGGAGGATCCCGGTGGCCGGCGCACGATGGAGGAGTGGGCCACCGACGAGACGAAGATGAAGGTCGAGCGTCTGCATTCATCGACGGGACAGGAAGGGTGGACCGTGACCTGGAAGGGTCGAGGATGGGGCGGAACCCTCGAAGACTACCTGCAATTTCTTAAAGCTTCGCTTGATACCGCAAAAGAACGGGACATGCCGGTCATTCCGTCCGTCAAGTATCACCTACCCGTCGTGGGTGAAGACGCCTCATTTGAAGAATACCGTCATACGACGCAACAACTGCTGCATGTGTGGGACGCGGTCGGGTGCGGCGGACAGATGGTGATCGAAAAGGACTTGAGTCCGACGTTGGCGGGCGATCAGCGGGCGGGAGATCCCAAGACCATCCTGGCATGGATCGAATTGGTTCCCCGCGTTGTCGAGCGCGTTGCTCCCGGCCGGGTGCGGCTCGGCATCAAGCTCCTCAACGCGTTATTCGATGACCGGTTCCAGCTGGAAATGCTTCGCAGCGTGAGGCTGGCGCAGCCGCGGCCCGGCTATCTCGTGGTGTTCAACCGACTGTTCGATCCAGCGCGCCAAGTGGCATTTGGCGGATGGGACTTGAGCGATCGCAATCTCCGGGTCCTCGATCAAGCGGCTCACGAGCTTGATACCTTGCCGCCCCTCTCGGGCACGGGCAACATCTGCTCCGGACGGGTCATGGTGGAATACGCCCGGCGAGGATGTGAAAACGGACAGATTCACACATTCTTTCAACTCCCCCTGTCCGAGTACACGGCCACCGGCGGCAACCGAGTGGCTCGCGCGCTCCACACCTTGATGCTTCATCCAACGGACGGCATCGCGGTCTGGCTGCGCCATCTACGGGACACCGGTGTACTCGAGGAACGGGATGGGTTGGTGCGATTCATGGACGTCGTTCGGCACGCTGCCCGGCAGCGCCGTTGAATGAAGTGGTGATCGCCGGCGCCCGCCTCTACGAGGTAGCGCTTCCCCTCCGCGAGCCGTTCCGGATCAGCGGTGGCGAGCTTGTGGTTCGGCGCTCCCTCATTGTGGCCTTGGAGGACGAGTCGGGCCTCGTGGGGTACGGCGAAGCAGCGCCTTTCGAGCTCCCCTTCTATTCCGCAGAAACCGTTGCGTCCGCGCGGGATTTGTTGCGCAACACGCTGTTGCCACGGCTGGTGGGTCGCGGTTTTGCCACTGCGTCCGAGGTCAACGGCGCCCTTCGCTCACAGGTGAGGGGCAACGCGATGGCGCGGAGCGCGCCCGAAACCGCGTGGTGGGATCTGCAAGCTGCCGCATCCGGGACGAGTCTGGCAGATCTCGTGACGAACCGGTTACGCGAATTGGGTGTGGCCGATCCTTGGCTTCGGCGACTGTCGACGATTGAGTGCGGTGTCGCGCTTGGCATTCCGCGCGGCGAGAGTCTCGCAGCGCTACGAGACGATGTCGAGCGAGCACTCGAGCGCGGCTATCGACGAATCAAACTCAAAGTAATGCCCGGATGGGATGTGGAGCCGGTCCGCACATCCCTGGAGATCATCAGACAGCAGGGCTCAAACCGATGTTTGACCGCGGATGCCAACGGTGCGTATGCGTGGCCTGACGACGAGCGGGCGCTCCGGGCACTCGATGAACTCCACCTTCTGTACCTCGAGCAACCGCTGCCAGAGGATGCGCTGTGGGACTCGTGTGCGTTGCAGGCGACGCTCCAGACCCCGATCTGTCTCGACGAGTCGCTCACGTCCGACAGTGTGGCGAGGCAGGTGATTGCAATGG